>JAYTGM010000235.1:0-5747 GCA_043733425.1 Terriglobia bacterium | reverse complement strand
CATATACTGATATTCACATCATGAATCGCATCATTCCCGCCCTGCTGTTCTGCGTCCTGCCGCTCGGTGCCCAGGTAAAAATCGAGAAGGGAAATGAGACGGTGAACGTCGAGATCGACGGCAAGCCGTTCACAACTTTTTATTACGGCCCCCAGATCGGGCACCCTTACTTACATCCATTGCGCGCAGCCACGGGGACTATCGTCACGCGCCGTTTTCCCATGGAAAAGGTGGAGGGCGAATCGACCGACCATCAGCATCATCGCGGACTCTGGTTCGGGCACTTCGACGTGAACGGTTACGATTTCTGGAGCAACGAGAAAGATTACAAAACAACTAATCGCGGCAACATCGTATTGAAGTCAATCGATAAGGTGAAAAGCGGAAAATCGTCCGGTACCCTGACCATCACCATGGATTGGCTTGACCCGCAGGGCACCGCGCTGTTACGGGAGCATCGCGTGATGACTTTCTATTCCGGTAAAGACCGGCGCATGGATTTTGACTTCACATTAACTCCGCTAGCCAAAGTGACGTTCAACGATAATAAAGATGGCGTGTTTGCTATCCGCGTTGCCGCCGGCTTAGAAGAGAAAGAGAAGAAATCACTACCGAGCCCCCCGCGCACCGGCCAAATGGTAAACGCGGACGGCTGCAAAACCGAAGCGGAGTGTTGGGGCAAGCGTTCGAATTGGATGGATTTCCATGGAGACCTGGAAGGCGAGAAAGTCGGAATTGCCATTCTGGATCACCCCGGAAACCCGAGGCACCCGACCTACTGGCACACTCGGGGCTACGGCTTGTTCGCAGCCAATATTTTCGGCGTAAAAGAATTCACCAAGGACAAGACGCAGGATGGTTCTATGACGCTCAATCCCGGGGAGACTCTGCGTTTCCGCTATCGCGTCATCATTCATGCGGGCGATGAAAAGACGGCGGATATCGCGTCTGAGTATGCGAAGTACGCTAAGTAAAAGCTTCCAGCGTCACTCGATGCCGGTACGCAAACGTGGCTTCCAGCTTACGCCTGACAAACGGCATCGCCACTTCTGAGAGGGGGCTGAGGGGCAATTCGAATTGGACATGGTCGTGAAGCACGCACGCGTTCGCGCCTTCCGCTCGAAAGGTATGCGTGTGCAGCCAATATGCGAACGGTCCGCTCTGCTGCCTGTCCTGAAACTGGAAGCCGTGCACATAGCCTTCGTGAATCGCAATCCAACGTAGAGCAAATGGACCGTAGCCCATCCGCAAAACCACGCGCGCACCATTTTGGATGCCGCCCGTGTGCTCCACGACATGCACCGGGTCGCCAGGAGGAATCAGCCTTTCAAGTGCCCCTGGTGCCTCATGCCACGCGAAGACGCTTTCTGCTGAAGCGGGAACGCGGAGCGATCTTTCGAAAACATGTCTCACGCTTCGCGATACCGTTCCCGTATGCCTTCCGCCTGAACCTGAATGGCCTTTTTCTTCGGCTCTGAAATGCGTACAAGATTCCTCACCTGCATAATCATGCGCGGGTTGCCTGCCAGCATCTTTTCATGCCGCATCAGAAAATCCCAATACAGAGTGGTAAACGGACAAGCTTGTTCGCCTACGCTCTCGGCCGGATCGTATTGGCAATTTACACAATAGTTGCTCATGCGCTGAATGTACTTGCCCGATGCCACGTAGGGCTTCGAACCCATCACGCCGCCATCTGCATACTGCGACATGCCCAGGGTATTCGGAAGCTCCGCCCATTCCACGGCATCCACGTGAACAGCCAGATACCAAAGGTGCACCTCTTGCGGCTCAACACCGAAAAGAAGTGAGAACAGGCCTAATACCATCAGGCGTTGAATATGATGCGAGTAGCCATAGCGCAGCGTCTGGCCCAATGAATCGCGCAGGCAAGCCATTTCCGTCTCGCCAGTCCAATAAAAGTTTGGCAGCTTCTGGTGAGCATTCAGATGGTTCCGTTCCAGGTATTGCGGCATCAACAGCCAATAGACACCGCGAACGTATTCCCGCCAGCCCAGAATCTGACGAATGAAGCCCTCCGCCGAAGGTAGGGGGACATGGCCATCATGATACGCCTGCTCGGCCTGTTGAATGACTTCCCGCGGGTCCAGCAGCTTCAGATTCAAAGCGGCGGAAAGACGAGAATGATAAAGATAAGGCTGCTCCGTCCACATCGCGTCCTGATAATCGCCAAAGTGCGGCAGAGCCTCTCGAATGAAGACGGTGAGAGCTTCCTGCGCTTCCGCGCGGGTTACCGGAAAGTCGAAGGACCCAAGCTCGCCCGGATGATCGGGAAACTCACGGCTCACCATTTCCAGCACGCCGCTCGTGGTGCCATCGGGTGGAAAAGTTTTCATCCAGGCGGGCACGGACGGACCGCTCTTTCCGAAACTTTTGCGGTTTTCCGGGTCGTAATTCCATTTGCCGCCGACCGGCTTTTTCTTTTCCATCAAACACGAGTAGCGTTCGCGCATTACTCGGTAGAAGAACTCCATCCTAAGCTGCTTCTTGTCGCGCGCATAGGCGGCGAAGTCTTCCGTGGTGGCCAGGAAATGCCGGTCTACGCGAATCTCCAGCGGTAGTTTAAGTTCAGCGGCGGCGCCCTTGAGGTTTTCACGAACCCGCCATTCGCCGGGCTCGGTCACAATCAAATTGCGCGGCTTCAACTTGCGAGCCGTGGCCGCCAACTCTGCTTCGAAGGAGTGCAAGTTTCCTGCATCGTCCAGATTGCGATAGTGAACAGCGATTCCTTCCGCCTCAAGCGACAGCCGGAAATGCCGCATAGACGCTAAAAATATGGCAATCCGGCATTTATGGCTCCATGCGTGTGTGGCTTCGGCGCGAACTTCGGCCATCCAGACGGCGTCTTGCGTGGGGTCGAATCCATCGAATGCCGCTGCATCCCGGTTGAGCTGATCGCCCAGAATCAAAATCAGGTTGCGCACCATGCGCAGTTAGATGCTGTTGAAGTAGAGAAAGCCGTAAACAACCGGAAGACTAAAAAGTGAGCTGTCCACGCGATCCAGTAATCCGCCATGGCCGGGCAGCAGCGTTCCGCTATCTTTCACGCCAGCACCGCGCTTGAGAGCCGATTCCGCAAGATCTCCGAACTGGCCGGCGATGTTGGCCGCGATCGAGATCGCAATCGCCAGCCAAACAGGAACAGTCGGAATGAAGTAAGGCAGGAAGAACGCGCCGAACAACACAGAAACCAAAAGCGACCCCGCGGACCCTTCCCATGTCTTGCCCGGGCTCACCTGCGCAGCCAGCTTGTGCCTCCCAAACTGACGGCCCACATAGTAAGCGCCGGTATCTCCAACCCAATTCACGCCCAGAGCAAACGCCAGCCAGTACGGGCTAACAGCACGCAACAGGAACGCGGTATTCCATGCTCCGTAAATATAAAGCAACCCCATGGATTGCGCCGCCGTGACAGGCAACACATGCGCCAGATCTTCATAGCGAAGCGCTAGCGCCAGTGTCAGGAGCGGGAAAGCGGCCAGCGGTAGATACCACTGATCCGGTCTTAAGAACAGCATCGCCGTCCCAACGGCAACACCCAGCCATCGCTCTTTTAACCCGACGCGGGCAATCGCGCCGAACTCGTAGTAACAGATTGCTGCAACCACGGCAAGCGTCGCGAAGAAAACGTTGAAGGGCCCGGCCAGCACAATCCAAAGGACCGCCGGTGCCAGAATCAAACCCGTTAAGAGTCGTTTCATTAAGTGGGTACGGCGATCTCTTCCGATACGGCTTCCGTAAACGCCGGCGCTTCCAGATGCGATGCGCTTAGCCCACCAAACCGCCGTTCGCGCTTACTGTATTCGCTAATCGCCTTCAGTAGTTCGGAACGCGTGAAATCAGGCCACAGCGTATCGGTGACGTATAGCTCGGCGTATGCAATCTGCCACAGCAGAAAGTTGCTGATTCGCATCTCGCCTGAGGTGCGGATCAGCAAATCAGGATCTGCCAACGCGCCGGTGTAGAGGCTCCGCGAGATGGTTTCTTCGTCCACGCGAAGCGAATCCAGCCGGTTTTCACGGCGGGCACGTTCCACAATGGAATTTACGGCATCCACAATTTCGGCGCGGCCGCTGTAATTGATCGCTAGCGTGAGCCGCATGCCCGTGTTAGCCGCGGTCACACCGATCACGCTGTGCAGTTCGTCCTGCACTTTCGAAGGCAGAAACTCCAACCGGCCGATTGCCTGTAGCTGGATGTTGTTATCCTGCAGCGTCTGCAATTCCTTCCTTAAAAAGAGCCGCAGCAACCGCCACAGCATATCCACTTCCACGCGCGGGCGCTTCCAATTTTCAACCGAAAACGCATACAGCGTGAGCACCGAAACACCCAGCCGAGCGCATGTTTCAACCGTATCCCGCACGGCGTTTACCCCCGCCCTGTGACCGGCGATACGCGGCAGGCTGCGCCTGTTGGCCCAGCGTCCATTGCCGTCCATGATGATGGCAATATGGGCGGGTATACGGGCCGGGTCAAGCGAGAGAGCCACGGAACGGTCGCGATCCCCGGGCGCCATCGAATCCAGAAGCTCTTTCATGAACGCAACCCATATGGTACACAACTCGCGCTCTTCAGGCGTGCTCTGCCATACTGGCGGGTTGCCTGTACAGTTGAACTCAGAGCGGCTGACCCTGGCCGCATTTTGGCTCTCATTCGCCAGCGCGGCCACCATTCTTCTCTCTATCGCCGCCTCCCAAATTCTTTTGGGACTTGCGCTGGCACTGCTGCTGTTTTCAGGAGCCAAGCTGCGCTTACCGCGTATCTGGCTGCCGCTTGCGCTCTTTCTGCTGGGTACGGTAATCTCGCTGGTCTTCTCCGCTGAGCCCGCACGTGGCATCCCACAGCTTCGCAAAATATTCGTGTTTTCTATTTTGCTGGTGGTGTTTTCCACATTCCGAAATATACAGAACGCCCGCCGCCTGATTCTTGTTTGGGGTGTGATCGGTGCGCTGGTCGCCAGCCGGGGACTGGTGCAGTTCGCAATGAAAGTGCAGGAAGCCGCCGCGAAAGGAGTCGATTTTTACACCTTCTACACCCCAGACCGTATCACCGGATTTATGAGCCACTGGATGACGTTTGCAGGGCAGGAAATGGTTGTGCTTCTGCTCATGCTGGCGTTTCTATTTTTTGCTCCGAAGACGAAGCGAGTGGGCATGTGGATCTGGGTCTTGTTGACGGCTGTGATCGCGGTGGCCGAACTTCTGAACGAAACACGAACAGTATGGCTTGCTCTCGCGGTTTCAGGTTTATGGCTTCTCTGGTCATGGAAACGCTGGACCGCCGTGCTTGTCCCAGCGGTCGCGCTCCTCGCCATCTCCGTGGCGCCGGGTTCCGTCCACGATCGCTTTATGTCCTTTTTTCAGCCCAAAAAGAACGTGGATTCGAACGAATTCCGCACGGTGACCTTTCGCACGGGCATTGAGATCATTAAGGCGCATCCGCTTCTGGGGCTGGGTCCGGAAGGCACTAAGTATCACTTTCAGGACTACGTGCCTAAAGATATTGCGCGCCCTCTGCCTTCCGGATGGTACGGCCACCTCCATAATATTTACCTGCAGTATGCGGCAGAACGCGGCATTCCCACCATGCTGATGATGGTGTGGCTTTTGTTGATGATCCTTTACGATTTTTTCCGTAGTCTCCGGAAGTTGCCGCCAGGCCGCAGCAACGAACGCTTCCTGCTGCAGGGCGGAATTGCGGTCGTGCTTGGCATCATGGTGAGCGGC
>JAYTGM010000234.1:0-5761 GCA_043733425.1 Terriglobia bacterium | reverse complement strand
AGTTGTCGCCGGGTTTTGCGTCATTCACATAAAGCTCATCGAAAACGCAGTACTGTCCGGTATAGCTGCCTTTGTAGATGTAGCCGTTGTCCATGCAGCGCTGAAACAGCCATCGAACCGTTTTGTGATGCTTCGGGTCAGTGGTGCGGATAAAGGCGTCATAAGGGATGCCCAGCGTATCCCACTGGCGGCGAAACTCACCGGAGACGGCTTCTGAAAATTCTTCGGGAGTTTTGCCGGCCGCCGCGGCCGAACGCTCTACTTTTTGGCCATGCTCATCGGTCCCCGTGGTCAGGAAAACCTGGTCGCCCTTCAGTGTCCGGAAACGCTTGATCGCATCGGCGGCAAGCGTCGTATAAGTGTGCCCAATGTGTGGGGCCGCGTTTACGTAATAAAGCGGCGTAGTGAGATAAAATTTCATTTCTTAGACTGTAAGTAAGCTTGGTTTGCGGCTGCCAGAACGTGGCGCAAAGGCACTTTGTTCGAAATCGCGAGAGTGCGGCAATCTTCGTATTCGGGTGCGAAGGAAGTGTCGCTTGAGACTTTCATTCTGAGCTTTCCGAATTGTGTTTCCACATCCACAAAGTGACGCGGTTGCACGCGGCGTTCCGCGGTGTACATTCGCAGGCCTAGAGTTGAGGTTTCCGCGAAGATGATGCCGGTCAACGTCTCTTGCGTTTGCGGTTCGGCAATTACGCGAAGCAAAGATCCGGGCCGCCCCTTTTTCATTTCAAGCGGCTGCAATGAGGCATCAAGAGCACCGGCATCCATCAAGCGCTCCACGGTAAAAGCAAGCACCTGCGGTGTGGAATCATCAATGTTCGCTTCTATCACGGTCACCGTGGTGGCTTCCGAAGCGCCAGTGGCCTCACCCAGCATCACGCGCAACACGTTGGCATGTTCACGGAAATCATGATCGCCAGCACCGTAACCGACGGAGGTTATCTTCATGGCGGGCATTACACCGAAGCCGGTGGCGAGCGCGGCAACCACTGCTGCGCCGGTGGGTGTGGTCAGTTCTAATGCCGGGCCGCGTGAATAAACAGGTTTACCTGTCAGCAGTGCGGCCGTTGCGGGAGCCGGAACGGGCAGTACGCCATGTTCCGTGTTTACGGTTCCGCTGCCGACATTGATGGGTGAGCAAACAATACGTTCCGCGCCCAGCAGGTGAAACCCAAGACACGCGCCGACGATATCCGCGATGGAATCGACCGCGCCCACTTCATGGAAGTGAACCCTCTCAAGTGTTTGCTGATGGATGGACGATTCTGCTTCCGCCAATTTCTGAAAAACGGCTGAGGAGGAGAGTTTTACCGGGTCAGGCAAATCCGCTCCGTTGATCATTGTAAGAATTCCGCTCAAATGCCGATGCTTCGGTGTTTCTTTGACCGCTACGCGAAACTTGGTTGCGCCAATCTCCCGCCGGCGGGTTTTCTCAAACGTGATTTCCGCATGCGGGTCCAGCGATTTAAGTGCATCGGTCAAGACGCCAGTGTCCGCTCCGGCATCGGCCAGCGCCCCCACCAACATGTCGCCGCTCAGGCCGGAAAAGGCGTCAAGGTAGCAGATTCGGGGCAACTTTCCAGTATAAAGGCTTGCGGTCGCATGCACATAACCGGACAAAGCGCGAGTTTCGCGCCCGTTTGATAAACTCAAGCGCCATGGACTCCAATCGGCGGAACTTTCTTGCCTTTCTTGCGGCTAGCCCGTTACTGGCCGGGGATGCCGGGCCGATCAAAAAGCCGGAGCAGGCCATCAATGTGATGGAGTTCGAAGCAGCGGCAAAAGCCGTGCTGCCCCCCGCGCACTTCGGCTACCTGGCGACCGGCGTGGATGGCGACATTACGTTACAAGCCAATCAGAACGCTTTTCAGAACATTCTTCTGCGCCCTCGGCGTCTGCGCGATATCACAAAGATAGATACACAAGTCAATCTGTTCGGCACTGCCTGGGATTCGCCGATTGGGCTTTGTCCCATCGGCAATCAAAAAGCGTTCAATCCCGAAGGCGAATTACCGGTTGCACGTGCCGCTCGTGCTAAGCGGACGCTGCAGATTTTATCCACAGCCGCGAATACGTCCGTGGAGGATATATCGAAGGTTTTGGGACGCGCGCCCTGGTACCAGCTCTACCCCACCTCGCTCTGGGCCAACACGGAAGCGCTGGTGAAGCGTGCGGAGGCAGCAGGCTGCCCTGTCATCGCGCTGACGATCGATACGCAAGCCGGGCGGCACACGGAAACGCTGGACAAGTATAAGCGCCTTGATACACGAGCGTGCGTGAGCTGCCACGGGAACGCCAAAGAAGACTTCTATAGACGCAAGCCGATGTTCGACGGCCTGAACGTGACGGGGATCACCACCAACGGCCCGGCTCTTACTTGGGAGCATGTCCGCCGCATCAAGAAGATGACCACCATGAAGCTGTTGATCAAGGGCATTGAAGTGGGTGAAGACGCGCAATTGTGCGTGGAGAACGGCGTGGACGGCATTATCGTTTCGAACCACGGGGGCCGTGCGGAAGAGAGCGGGCGAGCCACTATTGAGTGCCTTCCCGAAGTGATTGCGGCGGTGAAGGGGCGCATCCCGGTCATGCTGGATGGCGGCGTCCGGCGCGGCACCGATATTTTCAAGGCCCTGGCTCTGGGCGCCAAGGCGGTCTTTGTCGGAAGGCCTTATGTCTGGGCTTCGGCTGCATTCGGGCAACCGGGCGTGGAACATGTCATTGAGATGCTGCGCGGTGAACTGGATTTGACGATGCGGCAGTGCGGAACTCGATCCGTTGCGGAGATTGGGCGCGAGTTCGTCATGTATCGTAACGGTTCATTGCCGCAGGGCTAGACCTGTTAAGCTCGAAAGTTCGACTTCATGGCAAACAAAACTCCTATAACAGTGGCTCACGGCGACGGAATCGGTCCCGAAATCATGGACGCCACGCTCCATATCATTCAGTCCGCGGGCGCTGCGCTCGAAATCGAGACCATCGAGATCGGCGAGAAGGTGTATCTCAGTGGCAACTCCGCCGGAATAGCGGATAGCGCTTGGGAATCGCTTCGGCGTACGAAGGTTTTCTTGAAAGCGCCCATTACAACGCCACAGGGCGGTGGCTTCAAGAGCTTGAACGTCACAACGCGCAAGCGGTTAGGGCTTTACGCCAATGTCCGGCCCTGCGTTTCATATCACCCGTTCGTCAAGACCAAACACCCCAACATGGACGTGGTGATTGTTCGCGAAAACGAAGAAGATCTTTACGCTGGTATTGAATATCAGCTTTCGCCAGACGTGATGCAGTGCTTGAAGTTGATTTCGCGGCCCGGCTGCGAAAAGATTGTGCGTTTCGCGTTTGAGTACGCCAAGCTGAACAACCGCAAGAAGGTAACCTGCTTCACCAAAGACAACATCATGAAGATGACCGATGGTCTCTTCCACAAAGTCTTCGATGAAATTGCCACGGAGTACCCCGAAATTGAAAACGAGCATTGGATTGTGGACATCGGTGCGGCGAAGCTTGCCGACACACCGAACGCGTTCGATGTAATTGTGATGCCGAATCTCTACGGAGATATTCTGTCGGACGTAGCGGCGCAGATCGCCGGCTCGGTGGGCCTGGCTGGTTCGGCGAACGTAGGTTTGCAGTGTTCCATGTTCGAAGCCATTCACGGTTCCGCGCCGCGCCGGGCGGGGCAGAATCTAGCCAACCCCTCCGGCCTGCTGCTGGGCGGCGTCATGATGCTGGTTCACATTGAGCAAATGGAAATTGCCGAACGTGTTCACAATGCATGGCTGAAGACCATGGAGGATGGGATTCACACGTACGATATTTTCAAAGAAGGCGTCAGCAAACAGAAAGTGGGAACGCGTGAATTCGGCGAAGCTGTAGTGGCGCGTCTGGGCCAGAAGCCGGAAACTCTCAAGGTGATGAAGTATGCAACCGGCGGAGCAAAGCGGCAGGAGTGGGTGGCGAAACCGAATCCGCTGAAATCTGAAATGGTAGGCGTGGACATTTACCTGAACAGCCTCTGGTCCGCTCCTCAGGCATTCGGCGACAAGCTGCAAACCGTCACGTACGACGGGTTGAAGCTGCGCATGATTTCAAACCGCGGCACCGCGATCTGGCCGAAATCGTTCCCGGAGACTTTCTGCACCGACAACTTCCGTTGCCGGTTCCAACAGGATGATGTTAACTTGCCCATCACTCAGGATCAGGTCCTGGCGCTGATGGGTAAAGTCTCGGCGGCCGGCTACGACATTGTGAAGATGGAAACGCTTCGCAATTACGACGGCAAAGCCGGTTATACGTTAGCTCAAGGTCAATAAAGAGGTGTCCGCGCCGCTGGTCTCCGTCATCATGGGGAGCAAATCCGATTGGGAGACCATGCGCGCCGCGGCGGCGGTGCTGGATGAGTTTTCGGTGCCCTATGAGAAGTTAATTGTTTCCGCGCACCGCACCCCAGACAAGATGCGTGATTTCGCGATTCATGCCGAAGAGCGCGGGATTGAAGCGATCATCGCGGGGGCGGGCGGCGCGGCTCATTTACCTGGTATGACGGCGGCCTACACCGTGCTCCCCGTGCTGGGCGTTCCGGTGCAAAGCAAAGCGTTGAGCGGGATGGATTCTCTGCTTTCCATTGTCCAGATGCCTGCAGGTATACCGGTTGCCACCTTTGCTATCGGTGCGGCAGGGGCTCGAAACGCCGGGTTGTTTGCGGTGGCATTGCTATCGGCCACGCGCCCTGAGCTTCGGGCGAAGCTAAAGAATTTCCGCGAGACCCAACGCCAATCGGTTGAGGCTGACGAACTCGATTGAGCTCCCCCATTCTGCCAGGCGCGACAGTGGGAGTGCTCGGCAGCGGGCAGTTGGGCCGTATGTTCGCGATTGCAGCGAGAAGAATGGGGTATCGTGTCCACACGTTCTCTCCCGACGAAGACACGCCGACCGGGCAAGTGGCTGATGTCGAGGTAAAGGCATCGTACGAAGACCTGGATGCGGTACGCGCCTTTGCAGCCAATGTCGATGTGGTGACTTTTGAATTTGAAAATGTTCCTGCAGCCACGGCAGAGGCCGTGGAGCAGCGCGCGCCGGTAAGGCCTTCAGGCGAGGTTCTGCACATCACGCAACATCGCTTGCGGGAAAAAACGTGGCTGGCGAAACATGGGTTCCCGGTAACTCCTTTTCGTCCGATTCGTTCGCGCGGCGATCTGGAAGGCTTCCCGATACCGGCGATTTTGAAGACCGCTGGCTTTGGCTACGACGGCAAAGGCCAGTACCGCATCCATTCCATCGCCGACCTGGATGCGGCATGGGCGTCCATGAACGGGCAGGAAGCTGTTGCCGAAGAACTTGTTGATTTTGAATGCGAGCTGTCTGTCGTCGCGGCCCGTGCACAGGATGGCTCAATGGTCCACTATGCTCCTTCGCGGAATGCGCATCGGGACGGGATTCTGGATGTCAGTTCCTCGCCTTTTAAAAGCCGGGAAGCAACTGAAATCGCTGGGGCGGTGCTGGAACAGTTGAATGTCGTCGGAGTACTTTGCGTTGAGTTTTTCTTAACCAAAGCGGGCAAATTAATCATTAATGAGCTCGCGCCCCGCCCCCACAACTCGGGGCATTTGACTATCGATTCCTGCATCACCAGCCAGTTTGAACAGCAACTGCGCGCGGTGTGCGGGTTGCCGCTCGGTTCGACTGAGATGCTACGGCCGGCGGCGATGGCGAATTTGTTGGGCGACCTTTGGGAAAGAGGCGAACCGAATTGGGCGAG
>JAYTGM010000233.1:0-5769 GCA_043733425.1 Terriglobia bacterium | reverse complement strand
TTTCAGGTGCCCACACCGGCTGCAGCCGCGGATCCACCGCCGAATAGGAACGCAACAGGGCCAGCGTGTCGTCTGTGCTCACATTATCCATCACCACGAAAAATTGCACCCGCGCAAAGCCCTCGCACTCTGCCAAGACCTGCCGGACAAATTCGACAGCCGAGCCGGATTCATTCGCCATGGGACAAACAATAGCTAACTGAATATTTTTGCGTGAAATTTGGGAGATCTTTGCCATTCAATGGTGCTCTGCGAAATTTGAGAAAGCCAAGTATAACAACTGCCGTGTTATTTTCGGACGTGCTCAAGTTCCTGACAGGCCTGGTTTCGGGTGTGATTTTGACGGCAGTAATTCTAGTGATCGGGCTGTTTGCGATTGCGTACTCTTTCGGACGGAACCGCGAAAGACCGTTGGTGATTGCTGACGGTTCGACGCTTGTCCTCAGGCTGGATGGCGAAATTCCAGAGCGCCCGCCAGTGGATTACAACATTCCGTTCTTCGGCACGCACTCGCCTCTTACGGTGGAAAACGTGTGGTCCACCTTACGAAAAGCCGCAGCTGATACACGCATCAGAGCCATTGTTCTTGAGCCCGCCAATCCGCAGATTGCGTGGGGCAAGCTTCAGGAATTGCATGCCGATATTGAGCAGTTCCGCAAGTCTGGAAAACCGGTTTACGCTTATTTAAAAAGCCCCGGCACCAAGGATTATTACCTGGCTACTGCTGCCAGCCGCATCTACCTCTCACCGGAAGACTTGCTGAACTTGAAGGGTCTCCGGTTCGAACTCATGTACTTCCGCCGCACGCTGGATAAACTCGGCGTGCAGGTGGACGTGGAACATGCCGGCAAGTACAAAGATTTCGGCGACATGTTCACCAGGTCTTCCATGAGTCCGGAAACTCGTGAAGTTTACACAGGAGTTCTGGATGATCTTTACGGAAATTTGCTTCAGACGATCGCCACCGGCCGTAAGAAGACAACCGAACAGGTAAAAGCCATCATTGACAATGGGCCCTTTCTCTCTTCACAAGCCCTGGCGAACGGGCTGGTCGACGATGTTAAATTCGAAGACGAAATGTATGGCGATTTAAAGAACGCTCTCAAAGAGGGCGAGATCAAAGCCGTTTCTTCGCGCGACTATAACAAAGTGCTGGATTCATCTCTCGGATTGGGCGGAAAACAGCGCGTTGCTTTCATCACGGGCGAAGGTGATATCACCCGCGGCGACCCCGAATCCACCAACGAAAATGGAATCGAAAGTGAGCACTTCAATAAAATTCTGAAGAAGGTTCAAAACGATTCGTCCATCAAGGCTGTCATTGTCCGGATCGATTCCCCCGGCGGTGAAAGTACCGCGTCTGACGACATGTGGCGCGCTATGAATCAGCTCAGCCGCAAGAAGCCCATGGTGATTTCCATGTCCGATACCGCGGCTTCAGGCGGCTACTATATGGCGATGACGGGAGACCCGATTGTGGCCTATCCGGGCACTCTTACCGGATCGATCGGGGTCGTTTTCGGCAAGCCGAATCTGCATGGCCTTTACGACAAACTCGGAATTGATAAAGAGTCTCTCAGCCGCGGGCGTTTTGCCCGCATCGATTCCGATTATCAGCCGCTGGACGAAGCAGAAAGGCAAAAGCTGCGCGAAGGTATCGACGATGGTTATCGATCGTTTGTTTCCAAGGTTGCAACCGCTCGCAAAAGAACGTTCGAAGAAATTGAGCCGCTCGCGCAAGGGCGCGTCTGGGTGGGCGATCAAGCGAAAGGAAATGGCTTAATAGATGAACTCGGTGGCATTGACAAAGCGATTGAGTTGGTAAAACAGAGAGCGAACATTCCGGCCAAAGAAGGAGTCACGCTGATTGTCTACCCGCCTAAACGAAATATTCTTGATTTGTTATTGAGTCAGCCGACGACGGAAGCGATGATCCAAAGCAAAATCGCTTCCGTACCGGGGTTAAGCCAGGTCCATGCAAACGTGTGGTTGCGCGGCGGCTTTTTGCGTATGATGCCGTTTACGCCTGTCTTTTACTAACACCTATTTTGCGGGGCCAAAATAGATCGAATTAAAAAGCAGTTTGTAAGTGCCATGCGGCTGCCCCCGAAATGCGGCTTCTGCGCCCAGCAAGAAAATCTTGCCTTCGCCGAGTGAGGCTTCGGCGACGGATACTGTGTTCTCCAGGTATCCCTGGCCCCACGCCCATCCGCTGCGTAAGGGGGTCGCGTTGGGAAACCATGCGACAGGTTTCAACCCTTTTGCTTCCGCGTCGGGCGACATGCGGAACACAGGGCTATTCTCAAAAAACATGTCCACTTGACTGGGCATGCCGTACGCCACCGGATTGGTATTATCCACGCTGGCACGCAAAACGCTCCCGGGAACAAAGAATTTTTCGCGGGAAAGTGGCCTCTCCGTACCGTCCGGCGCCTTCTCCACAAGCGCGTTTTTTATCGGCAACCCAAAGAATTGAGCCAGGTTGGTGGATTCACCAATCGTTACGATGGTGCCGCCCGCTTCAGTAAACTTCCGAAGTTGCGGAATCGTTTTATCGGCAGTGACACGGCCTAGCCAAGGGCGGAACTCTTGTGGAATAGTTTCAGCAGCGGGCTGCGCTCCATCCTGACCGCCGCGTCCGCGTCCCACGCCGGCAACTTGTGGTGGGATTGCACCGCTAGGAAACACCAGCACATCGTACTTTGTGGTCAAGTTGCCGGCATCCAACATCTGTGGGTAGACCAGTTCAACCGGAAACTCGAACTGTTCGAAAATCCAACGGAGCCAGCCTGAAGTCATCGAACCGCCGTACTGATCCCAAAGACCGATGCGAATGGGTTTCAGTTTATAGCTGTCACCGGTTGGGCGTGCGGCCACGCCTTCCACGTTCACACCCAACTCTTGTGCCGCCTTCTCTAAAAGCGGCCGGGTCTGCGCACGCGCGGGAATGTACATGGTTCCCGGTCCCATTTGGCGGCCCGAGGATACAATCGGCTGTTTCAACCAATAGACTTCATCACCATTTTTCAGTAAGCGATTCACGATGATAAAAGAGTCATTCAGTTCATGGCTCACCAGGTAGCCCGCGGGCTTCGCCGGACCGGATACTCTTCCCCCAGGAGCGCTCTGCACGCCGCTGACGGTCTGAAACGGCCCGCTAAAGGCGTCTAGTACACGATCGAATTGAACCCCCATCTGAAAGGCGAGCGTGTAACCTGTCACGTCGTAAGGCGGAATTGGAGGGCCACCGGGGTATTGAAAATCATTCGGATGGTCCTGCGCTTCGAACATGTCCAGAATATGAGGGCGAAAAGCCTGGGCTGAGTGGATTACCCAAGAATTTACCGGGTACTGCTTGCCCGCAACAGTGAATGGGGCAGTAGCTTTCTGAACGGCAATGCCATTCTTAATGAGCGTGTTCACGAACTTCGTAGCGGTGGGAAAGTCTGGCTGGTCCGCGCTGATAATGTAACCACGAGCATCGCGCAGCTTTGGATCATGAAGGTCTTGAGCATAGAATTTAGCCGCAATGGCACCAGTACCGTTCTGATTGAAGAATTCATTCCGGTCGGCCAGTGAAGGCGGAGTACCGGCAACGGCCGCGGTACCTTTATCGGATACATTCGCCTTGGCTGCGTCGGCTTTCATCGCCTCAATACGCATGGGCGTGACGGTCCAACTATCTTTGCTGCCGCGCTGGATAGAGTTCCGGCCCATCTGGTAAATGTTGTACAGGAAGGTTTCGCGATACCGTGAAGCAAGGTCAAGCACCGCGCGATTCGCCGTTTGTGAATATTCGATCGATTGACGAAAGTGCCAGGTCTGCGGCGCAATCGGAAAAGGCAGATCTCCTTTCGGGAGCTGCCGGTCCGGCACCAACGGAATCTCCATCGGATTCGGGCTGCCGATTGTTTCGGTAAGGAGGCCAATCATATTGTGGAAGTAAGTGGTGGTGCGAAGCCCGCCGTTGTACCAGGTGGAATAAGCGGCACCGCTCCGCATGGTGGCGCCCGGCTTATTTTCCGCCACGAAGCGGCTGTGCATGGCCGCGCCAACCAGGTTCAGTTCCATGGGCACAAGCGGATCGTAGTTGTAGTTGAACGGATCGCGGAACGGCGGCGCAAACAAGACCGTTCCGGCCGGCCCGGTTTGGTGGTGGTTGTACATGATCTGCGGAAACCACTGGTTGTAAAGCACGTTGTTCATGTTCGTGCTCTCTTTCATGTTGGCCATGTAGAAATCCCGGTTATTGTCATGGCCGATGTATTTCTGCCATAACCGGGGCACGTCGTTGAAGCCCAACTTGCGCTTTGTGGGTTCTTTTTCGCGCATGTACCAGTTGCTCACCAGTTCCATTCCGTCCGGGTTGGCGTGAACAGCCAAAATGATCACGTCATCCAGAATCCGCATAGTCTCAGGATCGGTTTTGGTGACCATTTCATAGACAAACTGCATTAACTGATGTGCGCCCAAAACCTCTGACGCGTGCAAGCCGCCATCGATCCAAACCACCGCTTTGCCTTCCCGCGCCAGCGCATGCGCCTGTTCGTCCGTAAGACCTTCGGCCAATGCCAGTCTTCTGGCAACGCCACGATAGTGCTCCAGCCGCTTATGATTTTCGGGCGAGGTAATGATGGACATGTATTGGGGCCGCCCTTCTTCCGTCTGCCCAATTGATACGACTTTAATCCGATCGCTTTCCGCTGCCAGTTTTTTCCACCAGGCCGAAAGCTGCGTATAATTTGCAAGTTGATAATCGTCACCAACGTTGAAGCCAAGCGCTTCCTGCGGCGTTGTGATCTTCGGAGCGCTTACTGCAAGCGCCGCGCTGAGAATAAAGCTGAGAGTAAAGAGGGCGAATGGTCTTGATCGCATGGGCGGTTGCGCTAGGTTAACACGTGTGGCCCAACTCTTCGCAGGCACATCCGGCTTTGCCTATACTTCCTGGAAACCGAACTTTTACCCTGCAAAACTAGCGTCGGCCAAATTCTTGTCGCACTATGCGTCGCGTTTGAATTGCGTGGAAGTGAACTATACTTTTCGCACGCTGCCTTCGGTCTCCACGCTGACAAAGTGGGTGGCAAGCACGCCTGAGGGCTTTCTGTTCTGCCCCAAGGCGCACATGCGGATCACTCATATTCTAAAGTTGCGAGAGGCAGCTCAGTTCACGGAAGTCTTTCTCAAGGTGATCGAACCTCTTCGAAGCGCAAGCAGAATTGGACCGGTTCTGTTTCAACTGCCGCCCACTCTCAAATGCGATGAGCCTTTACTGAAAGACTATCTGGCGATTCTTCCCCTTGGCCTGAAGTACGCGTTCGAGTTTCGCCACGCGTCTTGGCTGAATGACAAGGTGTACACCATGTTGCATGAGCACAATGCAGCGCTGTGTGTGGCCGAATCGGAGAAACTGGAAACGCCGGAAGTTCTGACGGCGAATTTTGCCTATTTCCGGCTGCGTAAGCCCGATTACACGCGTGAAGATGTCTTGGGCATTGCTGAAAACGCGAAGCAATTGTTAGCTGGTGGGCGTGACCTGTATGTCTTCTTTAAGCACGAAGAGACTCCGGACGGAGCACTGAATGCCGAAAAGTTGTTGCATTGCGTCAACAACACGAAGGGCTGATCGGGCGCTGCCAATCAAGCCGAAGCTTTGCCGCGCCGCTTTTTGACTGGAGCTTCGGTCTTACGGCCTTCCGAAATAGAAGTCGCATTTTGGGCCTGCCCGACAGGCTTCTTCCTCTGTTCCAGGCTTTTCTTCAAAGCTTCCAT
>JAYTGM010000232.1:0-5771 GCA_043733425.1 Terriglobia bacterium | reverse complement strand
GATTGATGCCGCCTGCTTGACGCGCCACCTCTTCACACAGCGGCTGCTCGGCTTCCGAACCGAAAACGAGAATGGAGGCGTCAAGCTGCCCCGCAATCGCACGCGCCGATTCAGCGAAGCGCTCCGGCAGCCAGCGCTTTGCATTGCCATAGGCGGCACCGGGACTGACGCCGATGACCGCGTTCTCAAGGCCAAGCTTTTGAAAGAGAACGCGCCCGTTTGCGGCGGCGGAATCCAGACCCTCAAGCCTGATGGGCTGGTCAACGGGCAAGGCTTCGATTAGGCCCGCGCGGCGCAGCAATTCCAGATAGTAAAAACGTTCATGGCGGGGCAGTTCGCCGGGCTTCGGTACAGGTACCGCGTCCGTCAGCAACAATCCGCGTCCATCCCGGTCATATCCGATTCGGCGCGGGATACCCGCCAGCCGCACGACAGCGGCTGCTTCAAAGGCGTTCTGCAGCAGGATGGCGCAATCGAAGCCCTCACGGCGCAGGGCTTGGGCGGCGTTCCACTTGCCACCCAGATCGCGCTTTCCCGATTGCGGCGTGTAAGGGATCATGCGCGCAATCGCGGTTTCCCTCGCATAAAGGCCGGCCACCCACGGGCGTGCGAGCAGAGTAAGTTCAGCGTTCGGATGCCGCGCGTGGAGTGCCCGGATGGCGGGCAGCGACATAACTGCATCGCCTATCCAGTTGGTGGCGCGGATCAGTATGCGGGTCAATCGGTTTGGACAACGGCACTCGATAGAGCCGATTGAAGTGCAGCGGCGAACGGTGACCCAGAGGGCGGCGGTGATGCAACAGGTTTCGCCTCGGCAGGCACCGGTGCAGAAGGTTCGAGGTCAAGAAAGCGGGCCTTCTTGAGTACCATGCGCTCCAGTGTGGAGTTGTACGGGGTGAAGCACCCATCAACCTGGCGATCGCCTTCAATCAAATTGCGCATGCACTCCATTTTGGAATCCATATCGTCCAGGTGATGCAGTAGCAGTGCTTCAGGGAATTGCGGCAGCTTCGGCGAACCGAATTCCAGATGGCCATGATGACTGATGACCATGTGTTCCAGAAGCGTGCGAAGCGGCTCTGGAAAATGGGGCAGCCGGGCGATCTTGTCGCCGATCATCCTGAGCGCGATCATCATGTGGCCCAGGAGCTGGCCTTCGGTAGTGTAGGCAAACCCGCGATCGTAACTGAGTTCGTGAATTTTTCCGATATCGTGAAGCACGGCCCCCGCAATCATCAGGTCGGGGTCGATGATGGGATAGTGTTTTGCCGTCGCCAGACACAGGTTAGCTAGCGAGAGCACATGCTCTAGCAAGCCGCCCAGAAAGGCGTGATGGATTGTTTTTGCGGCGGGCGCCTGGCGGTAGCGGCGGGCAATTTCCGGGTCATCCAGAAGAGCGTTCAGGAGTGCTTTGATGTGCCCATTTTTTACGCCCCCTACGATAGCGCGGAGCTCGGTCCACATCTCATCCACGTTGCGAAGAGTGGCCGGAAAGAAATCCGCAAACTCAACTTCGTGGTCCGGCATGGCGCGCAGTTTATAAATCGTCAACTGCGGACGATTCATATGAAGCTGCATGGAAGCCTTCACTTTGATAAAGCTGTCCCGATCGAAAGATTCCAGTACTTCCGCCACGTTGTCCCACATCTTGGCGTCGATCTTGCCGGTCTTATCGCCCAGCACCAGAGAAAGATACGGTTCACCGGTCTTTTTTTCGCGAACCTCTTTCGAATGAACTAAAAAACAGGCGGTTACGGATTGATTGAGAGCAAGCTCGTTAACGAAAAGCGACTTCATTGCGGCGGGGGGGGCGGCGGAACCGGAGTCACCGTGGGGGTGGGCGGCGCGAGCTTCGTTCCCACCTTGCTCGAACCGCGGGGCACGATTCCCAGAAGACGCTTCTTTTTGCGCGAAGCCACTTCTTCCTTCGTGGTGGTTTCCGGCTTCAGCGTCGCCGGATCTTTCCAGGAAGTATCTTTTCCGGCGGCCGCTCCGGAATCAACATAGCCTCCGCGGATTTCAAGGAAAGCATCCTCACGCAGCTTGGTGAGATACGTGCGCAGAGCCGGCTGCATGCGCGGCGTATAGAGGTGCTCCATCACTTCGTTCTTCACATCTTCAAGCGCCGCCTGCCCAGGCGCGTACCGCTCTTCCACCTTAAGAAAAACGTATCCGTTATCGGTCTTCACCAAGTCCGTTACATAGCCTTTGTTCTGTTTGAAGACTACGTCTTCAATCTCTTTGCGGAGCTGGCCTTTTTTGTACGAGCCTAGTTCACCATCGCTCTTGGCGCTTTCCGCGGCGGAATAATCGCGAGCGAGTTGCGAAAATTTCTCACCCTTGCGCGCACGTGCCTGAATGTCTTTTGCTTTCTTTTCCGCGGCGGCCCAGCCTGCCGGAGTCTTATCGGTGGGAGCAATCAGAATTTCGCGCAGGAACACCATTTCTTCGCGCACGAACTCGGTCTTGTGATCGTCGTAGTATTTCTGAATCTCGGCTTGCGGAACAGAAATTTTAGATCCCACTTCCTGCCCGATCACGCGCTGCGTCGCAATTTGATTTTTCATCTGAAGCTTGACGTCTTCAAAGCTCTGTCCGCCGGATTGTTGCCGTACCCATTCGTGGAACTTATCAGGATCGGAGATTTTACTTTCCACTTGTATCTCAGCCAAACGGCGCGTCACGTCAGGATCCACATTGATGTTCAAATCCTTGGCGCGCTGTACCAAAAGAAGCTGATCGATTTGATCGCGCAACGCATCGGCCTGGTGCTTCTGCAACTCGGTAGCAAGAGCTACTCCGGCCAGGTTCTTTTGCTGCTTCAGCTCAGCTTCCAGTTGCTGACGGGTGTGCTCTAACTCTCCGCGCGTAATGATGTCGTTGTTGACTTTGGCGACAATCTCTTCAATGACGCGGATCTTCGGCGCTTCCGCCGCATGTATCAATGAGGTGTAGATCAATGAGGAGACGGCAAAAGCGGCGCTGCCTGGCCAATACTTCGAAAGCATACGTTTCTATTATCTCCCTAACGCTGCCCGGACGGCACGCTACTTATGCGATCTTACCCGTATGTGGATTCGCTCCGTGGCTCTTGCCTGTCTCGTACTAACCGCGTTAACGTCGCGTGCCCCCGCGCAGGTGCTGGACAGCCGGCTGTACTCTGAGATGCACTGGCGCACCATTGGGCCACCACGGGCCGGGCGCGCGCGCGCCGTCGCCGGAGTGCCGAGCCAGCCGAATGTCGCGTATGCAGGCTTCGATAACGGCGGTGTCTGGCGGTCCACCGATTACGGGTCTACCTGGACGCCTCTCTTCGATGAACAATCCACCGGTTCGATCGGAGCAATCGCGGTAGCCCCTTCCGATCCGAACATTATTTACGTCGGCTCAGGCGCGGGAATCATCCGGCCCGATCTGGCCGTGGGCAACGGCATGTACAAATCGCTCGACGCGGGCAAGACATGGACCCATCTGGGGCTGCGCGATTCGCAGATGACCGCGCATATCGAAATAGATCCGCAAGACCCCAATCGGCTCTTCGTTGCGGTGTTGGGCCATCCTTATGGACCGAATGCGGAGCGCGGAGTGTTCCGCTCGACCGATGGCGGCGCCAGCTTCCAGAAGGTGCTCTTCAAGGACGATTACACAAGCGCGAACGATGTAAGGCTCGATCCGAAAAACCCGAACGTTGTTTACGCGGCCCTATGGCAACAGCAGCAGGGCTTCTATGAGAACGGCGCCTTCGGTGGATCGGAAGGCGGCATTTATAAATCGATAGACGGCGGCTCTACGTGGAAGCAGCTAGCGGGCGGATTGCCGGGCCGCATGATTGAGGCGAACCTTGCCATGGCGGGCAGCAAATCCAACACGGTCTACGCTATGGTCGCGAGCGCGGCTCCAGAAGGCGCAGGCAGTAGCCGGCGCGGTGCCGCCGGGGGAACCATCGGCTTCTACAAAACCATCGACGCGGGCGATCACTGGTTTCTTGCAACCGATGATTTGCTCACACCGGCAAGCTCTGCGCAACGGAGCACGCCCGACCCCAGGCCGCTTGTGCGCATCGGTGGAGGCGATCTGCCGACGATTGCAGTTGACCCCAAGAATGAACGGGTGGTGTATAGCTGTTCCACCGTTTTCTGGCGAAGTGAAGATGGCGGCATTACGTGGTCCGCTGTGCGTGGCGCGCCGGGTGGCGACGATTACCAGAAGACCTGGATCAATCCGGTGAACCCGAATATTCTTCTGCTGGTGAGCGACCAGGGCGCGGTGATTTCCGCAAACCGCGGCGAGAGTTGGAGTAACTGGTACAACCAGCCCACCGCGGCCATGTATCACGTGACGGCGGATAACGCGTTCCCTTACCGGCTCTGCAGCGGTCAACAGGATTCCGGTTCCGCGTGCGTGGATAGCCGCGGCATGGATGGTTCCATTACGTTCCACGATTGGCATCCGGTGGGGATTGAGGAGTATGGCGAGGCCGCTCCCGATCCGAAGAATCCAGACTTGGTCTATGGCGGAAAGGTGTCTGTCTATAACCGCGTCACGACGCAGAAGAATAATGTGGGCCCCCCTGGAATTGGGCGCTTTAGTGCGGTACCGATGCCGAACGGCGAGGCATTTCCCGGGCCGCCCGCGCGCACGGTTCGGACACAGCCGCTGGTCTGGTCACCGAAAGACGCGACCTTGCTGTTCTTCGCGACGTCGGGTGTTTGGAAGACTCTGAATGGCGGCCATAGCTGGACGGCGATCAGCGGTGACCTGACTCGGCCGACGTGGGAAGTGCCGGCTAATGCGGGCAAGTACGCGGCTACCGTGACACCTGCCGCGATGGGGACGGTGACCGCGCTGGCGCCTTCGCCGCTTGACGTAAAGGTGCTCTGGGCCGGAACAGGGGACGGAGTAATTCAGATGACGGCCAACGGCGGTTTGCGCTGGACCAACGTCACGCCTTCTGAGATGAAGCCCTGGACGCGCATCTTCAACATGGAAGCGGGACACTTCGATACGCGGACCGCGTATGCGGCTGCGAACACATTGCGGCTTGACGATATGAACCCGCACTTCTGGCGAACGCATGATGGCGGCAAGACGTGGACCGAAATCAACAACGGCATTGCGGGAGGCGCTGTCGCGAATTCCATTCGCGAAGATCCGCGTAAGAAGGGCCTGCTGTATGCGGCAACCGACACGCAGGTTTGGGTGTCGTTCGATGATGGCGATCACTGGCAATCGCTGCGCCTGAATATGCCTGCTATTTCCGTGCGCGATATCCAGGTGAAAGACGACGAATCGTGCCTCTGCTCTGATCTGGTGGCGGGTACGCATGGCCGCGGCTTCTGGATACTTGACGATGTGACGCCCTTGCGTCAGGCGGCGGATGCCGCGGCGGCGACACGCGCCTTTCTGTTCAAGCCCGCAACCGCCGTGCGGATTCGCTTCGATACAAACGACCCTACGCCGTGGCCTCCGGAATGGCCCGCAGGTGAAAATCCGCCCAACGGGGCGGTGGTCGATTATTACCTGCCGAACGCGGCGAGCGATGTGAAGCTGGATTTTCTGAATGCTCAGGGCAAAGTGGTGCGAAGCTATCGCAGCACTGACCCGGTGCGCAACCCCGACCCGGCGCTTGAACCCGCGGCATACAACAAGCTTTGCCAGCAGACGCCGGGCACGCTGGATTGCGCACTGCCGCTGTACTGGCCGGCACCGCCCAACACGTTGAAGACCAGCGCGGGCATGCACCGGTTTCTTTGGGACGTCCATTACGATCC
>JAYTGM010000231.1:0-1990 GCA_043733425.1 Terriglobia bacterium | reverse complement strand
TAGGGCCCGTGTGATACAGCAGCCATGGCCCAGGCGATCCGTCAATCTGGCTCGCTCCCAGCCACACCATGGTATGAAACGGCATCGCCTGGGAAAGTTGCTTGTAAAACAGAAGATCGCCAGGCATTGCTCTCTTCACGTCCCGGCTGACGAAACGTGTATTCCAATTGCGCAATGTTTTGGCATCCGCGAACTGCGCCGCCGTATCCGGCCCGGTCCGGAACAGGTTCACGCCCAGCGGCGCGCGCGGATATTCCAGCCCCCGCACGGCAGGCAACCCCGGCACCATACGCAGCCCCAATTGGTTGCGCCACTCGTCATCATGACGCCGCAGGCTCTCCCGATACGCATACCGCATGAGCGCCGCGCAATCCGTAATTTCAATGGGCAATTCTTCCGGCGCGCGGAAATACTGCGCCTCCGCCAGAAACGTAAACCATCGCCGAAACGCACTCTGGTCCACAGGGTCGTTCAGGCGCACTAACGCTGCCACGAATAAGATTAGCGCTAGGCCAAGCATCAGAAGTAGTTTACCCGCGAACCCGTTTCGGGAAGGTTAAATCCAGAAAAGCTTCGAAGGCATCCGCCGCGTTGATCGGCTGCTCTGCTCCATACAGGCCGTTCCACACCATGGCCATCAACCCGGGCGAGAGCAGCAGCAGCGGGAACCGAACCAGCGCTTCGGATTTTAGTTCGCCCCGCGCGACCGCCTCGGCAGCCAGTTGCCTGATCCAATTCATTGCCGGTTCCAGAACCACTTGCCGGTACATCGAAGCCAGCGCCGGAAACCGGCCCCCTTCCGAAATCATAAGCCTCACCACTGCAGCCCGCTGCGAACTTTCCATGTCCCGAAGAAAAGGCAAAATAGTGCGCCCCACAAAAGCGCGCGTTGTTTCGTGAACATTTCGCGAACTCGCGGCAAGTGCCGTCATCGGCTCCCCAATAGAGCCGCGCAGCACGCCTTCAAACAGTGCTTCTTTGTCGGAGTAATACAAATAGAGCGTCCCTTTAGCGAGCCCGGCACGTTCCGCCACGTCCATCACTCGCGTATCCGAATAGCCGCGCTCCAAAAAAATACTCACAGCCGCTTTCATAATCGCGCGGCGTGTCTCCGCGGTCTTCTCCAGGCTCGGCCCCCGGCCCCGCCTCTTTACCTTCTTCACAACCGGCTTACGCATACACCTCCTCAGCCTACCCGCAAGGGCGCTCTTGACAAAAATGACCGTGTGGTCATTTAATTAAAGAATCATGCAAGCCGCACAAATCCTGATCGCCGGTGCCGGACCCACAGGCCTCGTGCTCGCGATAAGCCTTGCACGCCGCGGCATCCCATTTCGCATCATCGATAAGAGCAACGCACCCGGGCAAGCCTCGCGCGCACTTGTGGTCCATGCCCGGACTCTCGAGTTCTACCGGCAACTCGGGTTCGCCGAAGAGGTCGTCGCAAGCGGAATTAAGCTAGCCGCCATTCATCTGCGGGAAGGAGGCAAGGAAGCGGGCGCATTTGCGTTGAATGACATGGGTGAAGGCTTGAGCCCATTCCCCTTCGCGATCTGCTTCCCGCAGGACGATCATGAGCGCCTCCTTGTCGCAAAATTGCAAGCCTTAGGAGTCGCGGTGGAATGGGGCACGGAGTTGCGGGAATTCAGCCAGAATCCAACACGGGTTCTTGCCGTCCTTCACAACGGCCAGCGCGAAGAAGTAATCGAAGTTGCCTACCTGTGCGGATGCGATGGCGCTCGAAGCCTGGTCCGCGAAACACTCAACCTGGGCTTTCCCGGTGGCACTTACAACCAAAAGTTCTTCGTCGCCGATGTAAAAATCGACAGCGTGTCGCAAAACGACATCTTCCTGAACTTAGGGGCGGATACCTTCGTTCTGATGATGCCCGTTCGTTCGAGCGGCATGCAGCGTTTAGTCGGCATCATCCCCAAACCATCCGCACAGCTGGACAATCTCTCCTTCGAAGATGTACGCGCTTCCACGGAAG
>JAYTGM010000230.1:0-1991 GCA_043733425.1 Terriglobia bacterium | reverse complement strand
CTTTTACGCGGAGCAAGTGATTGTGCGTTGTCTCGTCTTTTGCATCAATCGCCAGGGCCAGAGCCTCAATTGTGCGCCAGTGCAGATCTCCCATCTCTTGGGCATGCTTCCGCGCTCCCTCCAACCGTTCCAGGTGTAATGAATAGGAGCGATAGACAAGATACACAACCGGCAAGGTGAGTAGAGTCGCCTGCCAGCCAAGATACTTCTCCTCCACGTGGAAAACTGCCGCGATACCGGCGCCCACCAGATTATGAGACGCGGTCCAGAGGAAGTTATCGCACCACACCCGCCATGCGGATTTGCGCTCCGTCAACGCAATCACTACCGAAATCGTGCCCGTATTCACCACGAAATGAACCGCGGAGCCGATCAGTAACAGCATCGCCAAACTTCCATCCTGCCGTCTGAGCCACTCCCAGTGAAAGGTCATGAAGCAGGCAGAGGTGGTCACCACACTGGCAGCCAAATTGAACACAAGCTTCAACACTTGCGGTGATTTAGCCCGAATCAACAAGGTGCCACCTGTCCCAGCCAAGCCGATAGCCAACACCTGCGGAAGACTTAATTCAGGCAAGCTGATCAAAACAAAAACGAAAGTCATCGAAATGGAGCCTGTCACGCCCGGCAATCGCACTTTCAGATTGGCTGCCCCCATCGTAAGCGCCAGGTACATCAGAAAACGGAAATTCTGATGCGCATCCCATTGCGGCAGCGAGACAACCAGAATGAGCGCCGCAGCCAGCGTCATTGCCGTGATATAGCTTTGCGTTCTCCAGGACAGGTTGGTCATCAGCACAGCCGCACCTTTGCCGTGTAATATCCTCATCGGCGGCTTTTCACCGATGCTTTAGCACCAACCCATAAACTGATTCGCAGTCAGTACTACTCCCTACTTCGACAGAGTGAATCCTTACAATCCCACTCGATTGATGATTTGCTCCATTAAAAAAATCTATTAGAATGGAAGTTTGCGCAATGCCGCGAACAAGCTTGTGACCAATACCTCACCCTTTTCCCTTTCACCCGCATCGGCCTCCCAAGGGCCAATTCCATTCCAGGACCGCGCGGACGCGGGTAGAGTTCTCGCGAAATCTCTGAGCCGGCAGGTTAATTTTCAGAACTCTCTTCTGCTGGCGCTTCCTCGTGGCGGCGTGCCGGTAGCGGCTGAGATTGCGAAGGCACTGCTGATTCCGCTGGATGTCTTCTTGGTCCGGAAGTTCGGACTCCGCCGGAATCCTGATTTCGCGATTGGCGCAGTAACCAGCGGTCGTATCCATCTTTTAAATGATCCCGCTTCGGCTCTAGCGGGAACCGCCGACGTAGCCAGCGAGATCGAAGACGCCATCGCCCGCGAACAAGCCGAATTGGAGCGTAGGGAGCTCTGTTATCGCGAATCCCGGGTGGCCGAACCCATCGCCGGCCGAACGGTGATTGTGGTTGGGGACGGCCTTACCACCGGCGCAACCATGCGTAACGCCATTTGTGCTCTTCGCCAATTGAATGCCGCCCAAATCATCGCGGCCATCCCCGTGGCATCCCCCGAAATCTGTCTCGATCTTAGATCTGACGCCGATCTGGTGGTCTGCGCCCTTTCTCCACATTCATTCTTCTCGGTGCACCATTGTTACCGTGATTTCTCCCCCGTTCTGGATCTTGAAATTCGCCAGTTGCTCGCGGCCGCCGCACAGGGTGCCAACCTCCAAGCCTTTCACGCGTAAGATATACTGAGCGTCTTCATATTCAGGAAAATCAGGAGCTTTACGCATGGCAAGTTCGTCCGCTACCCCGTCCTATTCCAGCGGCATTCCACCCGCCGACCGTCACGCCGGGTTTAACAAACAGCGCATCTTCATTCTCAGCGTAATCGCGCTTGCTACCGCCGGTATGAGTTCCGCGATTCAGACTGCCGTTGCCGGCGAGCTGCAGCGCACTTTTTTCGATCCCATCGATCCCTTGAAATCCGCCCAGATGATCGGTTCTGTTCTGGG
>JAYTGM010000229.1:0-1992 GCA_043733425.1 Terriglobia bacterium | reverse complement strand
TTCTGCGGGTTCTGGGGCCGAAACCATATCGCACCGGTTACGTGCAGCCAAGCCGCCGCCCGGCCGATGGCCGTTATGGCGAGAACCCCAACAGGCTCTATAAACACCAGCAGTTTCAACTGATTTTGAAGCCCTCGCCCGCCGATGTGATCGATCAGTATCTGGGCAGTTTGGAGGCGATCGGCATCAATCTGGCCGAGCACGATATCAAGCTGGAGGAAGACAACTGGGAAGCGCCTACGCTGGGCGCGTGGGGCGTGGGCTGGCAGGTGATGCTGGACGGTTTGGAGATCACGCAGTTCACTTATTTTCAGCAGTGCGGCGGGATTGAGCTGGATCTGGTGCCCGCGGAAATAACGTACGGCCTGGAACGGCTTTCGGCATTCCTGCAGGGGAAAGATAGCGTGTACGACATTGAGTGGACGCCGGGCGTGACTTACGGCGATGTGCGGAAGCGCGATGAACTGCAGTACTCGGTTTATAACTTTGAACTGGCGGACCGGGATACATTGTGGAAGCTGTTCGATCTATACGAAGGGGAAGCGCAAAGATTGCTGGAGTTGTATCCGAAAGCCGAGCAGAAGGAGCGCTTTCCACTCCTTGCCACGTATGACCAGGTGCTGAAGTGCAGCAATCTGTTCAACACGCTGGATGCCCGGGGGGCGATAAGCGTGACAGAGCGCGTCGCGGTGATTGCCCGTGTGCGCAAGCTGGCGGTGGGTGTGGCGGAAGCGTGGGTGGATCAAAGCGCGATCGAGGTTGCGGCTTGAATCTGCTGCTTGAGATCGGCACGGAAGAGATTCCGGACTGGATGATTCCAGATGCGTTGGCGCAGATGCGGACGCTGTTCGGGCCTGCGGAAAATGTGCAGGTAGACGCCACCTCGCGGAGATTGGTTTTGCGGGCGGCCGGATTGGCGGAGCGCCAAGCGGATCGCGAAGAATACGTGGTTGGGCCCGGGCTAAGCACACCGGCAGCGGCGATTGAAGGCTTTGCGCGCAAGCAGGGTGTTGCGAGAGATGCTCTGGAACAGCGTGATGGAAAGTATGGCTACACGCGAAAGATTCCGGGCCGGGAAACGCGTGAGTTGCTGGCTCACTCGCTTCCGGAACTGATCGGAAAGATTAATTGGCCGAAGACCATGTTTTGGGGCGCAAAAGGAAGCGCGCGCTTCATTCGTCCCGTGCGCTGGATTGTGGCATTGCTCGATGACAAGATCATCCCGTTCGAGTTCGCAGGCGTGAAGAGCAGTGCCGAGAGTTCCGGTCACAGGCAGCTGGGGAAGGTCAAGTTCCCCGTTACGTTTGCAAGCTATGAGCAGGCGCTGCGGGACAACGGAGTGATTCTTTCGGCCGATGAGCGCCGCACGAAAATTCTGCGCGAGTTGCCGAAGGATGTGCGGCCTGATGCTTCGCTGCTGGAAACACTTGTCTACTTAACTGAATTTCCAACTGTAGTTACCGGGGAATTCGAAACTGCGTTTTTGTCGCTGCCTGCCGAGGTGCTCTCGACAGTGATGCGCATCCACCAGAAGTACTTCTCAATCGATGATGGCAAGGGTGGGCTGGCACCCCGTTTTGCCGCCGTGATGAATACATCGGGCGATCCGGCAGGTCTGGTACGCCACGGCAATGAGCGCGTGCTGCGCGCCCGCTTCAACGATGCGCGCTTTTTCTGGGACACCGATCAGCATCGAACGCTAGACGCGCGCGTCGAAGATCTGAAGCATGTCACCTTTCAAGCCAAGCTGGGCAACTATTACGAGAAGACGCAGCGTGTGGAAGGCTTGGTCGCGGTACTGGGCGGCGATGCTCACGCGCTACGTGCGGCACGCCTTTGCAAAGCCGACCTTACAACCGAACTGGTGAAGGAATTTACCGAACTGCAAGGTGTGGTGGGCGGGCTTTACGCAAAGGCCCAGGGCGAACCCGAAGAGGTTTCGCTAGCAGTTTACGACCATTACAAACCGGTCAGCATGGAAGATTCCATTCC
>JAYTGM010000228.1:0-5778 GCA_043733425.1 Terriglobia bacterium | reverse complement strand
CGTGGGCTTCCGAAACGGAAATGAGAGGAATCATTGAGGACGGCGACATTCTGTATTCGCAGGACGGCAACAACTTTGTTGAACTGCAGAAAATTGCTAATCACATTAGCTATAGCGTTTACCCGGTGACGATTGCCCTGCGAGAGACTCCTGGCCCGGTGCGATCAATCCGCATTCACGCGAAGAAGCTTTACCTAAACCACGGGCAGTGGATCCTGGGGAACGTGGAGTTTTTCGGAACCAAGCGGTAGGCATCCGGTTACACTTAGCGAATGAAGCGCAAATTCTTGCTCCTGCTTCTCCCGGTCACTCTGGCGTTCACGGTCGCGCTGGCCCAACGAAACCCGGAACACCCGGCCCGTTTTCCATCGCGAGGAACGCGCGGTGCTATCGCCGCCGGCTCAGACTACGCGACCGATGCGGGCATGCGGGCGTACTACGCGGGTGGCAACGCAGTGGATGCAGGCGTTTCGGCGATGTTCGCCGCGTCAGTTACTGAGTATTCTCATTTTGGTTTCGGTGGCGAAGCACCCATTCTGATTCGAACCGCAGACGGGAAGGTCCACGCAATCGCGGGGGTGGGCACCATGCCTAAGATGGCGACTGCGCAGTTTTTCCGTGACCGCAAGCTTCAGCCTGGCGATATAACGGCGCCTCTCGAAAAAGGCGGCCTCCGCGGAATGGTGCCTGTTGCTGGAATCCTTCCAGCGCTGGTGCCCGGCATGGTGGATGCCGCGCTTGTGGCTTTGCGCGAATATGGCACACGCTCGTTTGCTGACGAGATTGAGCCTGCCATTGAACTGGCCGATGGTGCCGCGATTGATGAAATGCGGTCGAATACCATTGCCGGCAGCGCACCGTTTTTTGAACTCTGGCCCACATCAAAGGAACATTTTCTGCCGAATGGGCGCCTTCCGCGGGTTGGCGAGATCTTTCGGCAGGCAGATCTGGCTCGCACCCTCCGATCGATGGTTGCAGCAGAGCATCAAGCGCTGGCGAAGGGCAAATCCAGGGTCGCCGCAATTGACGCCGTTCGCGACTATTTTTATCGGGGCGAAATCGCGCGAAAAATCGACGCATTCTCCCGGGCCAACAAGGGCTTGCTTCGCTATGAAGACATGGCGGCTTTCCATCTGGAACCGGAGGACGCTCTTTCCACGAATTTTAAGGGATATCAGGTGTATAAGCCCGGGTTCTGGAGCCAGGGTCCCACCATGATCCAGGCGCTGAACATCCTGAACCCAATTGACCTGGCGGGTATGAAACTCAATTCGGCGGATTATATCCACACGCTGGTGGAGGCTCTGAAGCTGGCCTACGCCGACCGCGACACGTACTATGGCGACCCCCGCTTCAACAAAATCCCGATGGAACGCCTGCTTTCGGCTTCCTACGCCGATGAGCGCCGCAAGCTGATTGGGCCGACAGCCTCGCTCGATTTCCGCCCTGGCAAGTTGGGTCAACATCCGCCGCAGCACCCTTCTGAATCGGAATCCACCCAACTTCATATTGACGATGCACTGATGGCCAAAGACACCACCTGTGTGGATGCGATCGATAAAGCAGGAATCACCTTTTCAGCCACTCCATCCGGTGCCTGGCTGCCCTCTGTTATTGCAGGCGATACCGGGATCCCGCTCACTGAGCGCGCTCAAAGTTTCCTGTTGGTGCCCGGCCACCCGAATGAACTGGCGGGCGGCAAGCGCCCGCGCGTCACGTTGAGCCCTACTATCGTGACCAAAGACGGCAAAGCGTTTCTCGCGCTTTCCACGCCCGGCGGCGACAACCAGGAGCAGTCGCTGATCCAGGTGCTTCTGAATGTACTGGAATTTAAGATGAATGCCGAAGCAGCTCTGGAGGCACCGCGCTTTCAAACGCGGCACTTGGTATCGAGCTTCGACAATCACGCCATGAATCCCGGCGATTTGCTGCTGGATGAACGCACCAACCCGCAGGTGATGGGGGAGCTCGGTGAGAAGAAACACCGCCTGGGCACGCGCTCCCGATGGAATAGCGGGGCCGCACCGGTCATGATCCGAGTCACTCCGGGGGGAGTTCTTGAAGCCGGAGCCGACCCTTACGGCTACCGCTCCGCCCGCGCCTGGTGAGTGAGCGCCAACCTTCCCTTTTCGAAAATCAACAAGAGGAGGAGGCGTCCCTCGCGCCTCTCCTCCGCCCTCGTCTGACTGAATTAGCCGCGCATAATATCCTTATCGGCGGAAGTTCTTGGAAATATGAGGGTTGGTTGGAACAAATTTATTCGCCCTCCCGCTACCAGACACGCGGCCGCTTTTCAAAGAAGCTTTTTGAGGAATCCTGCCTGCGCGAATATGCGGAAACCTTCCCTACCGTCTGCGGCGATTTCGCGTTCTACCAGTTTCCGTCAGATGCCTTCTGGCAGCGCCTGTTCGCGCAGGTTCCAGAAAAATTTCAATTCGCTTTCAAGGTTCCCGAACAAATCACCTGTCGCGCCTTTCCGCAGATTCCCCGCTATGGCGCGCAAGCAGGGCTTACCAACCACACATTCCTGGACGCGCATCTTTTGCAGGACGCATTTCTGCGGCCGCTGGAACCCTATCGCCACCAGACTGCCACGCTCATCTTCGAGTTCGGTTACTCACCCGTGTCCTCGAGTGAGTTTTTAGAGCTTCTTGCTCCTTTTCTGACCCGGCTGCCGAAAGGGTTCCGGTACGCGGTAGAGATTCGCAATCCGGATTACCTGACACCGCAATACTTCGCGCTGCTTCGTGACCACAACGTAGCCCACGTCTATAATTCCTGGACACGCATGCCGCCGCTTCAAGATCAGATTGCGATTCCGGATTCCCGCACAGCGGATTTTCTGGTCACGCGCGCTTTGCTCCGCCCCGGACGCCCTTACGAAGAAGCCGTTCGCGCATTCTCTCCTTACAGGGAAGTTCGCGATCCCAACCCGGAAGTGCGTACCGCTCTGCGGGAAATTATGGAGATATCCCGTTCGGAAGGCCGCACCAGTTTTCTGTACATCAATAACCGGCTGGAAGGTAGTTCACCGGGCACAATCGTTCACATCACGGATGATGACTGACGCCGTTACCGGTGTCCCGCCTTCACGGGGACGCCATTTTGGAAATCAACCTCGATCAGTTTTTCACTCGTCGGGATGAAGGAAATCACCTTCTTTGACGCTGTATCGATCACGGCGCCGCCATCCGGATACGCATATTTGCCATCGATGCTGAACGTGATCCAGCCGGGGTGAGGCTGCTCGCTTGGATCGCGGAAAATTGCGATGCTCGCCGTCTGTTTCGGGGGCAGACTGGTTACGTCGTACACATAAACGTACCCGTATACACCGTCAACCATCCAGACTTCTTTTTGATTGGGAGTGAGATTGATTCCGTGGCTTTGAGTGCTGTGCGGTTTGTGCGCTGGGGGATGCGGGACCTGGGCCAGCCGGCTCTCCGGCGTGTGGGCTTCTACTTTGTAAAGCACCTTGCCGCCGGGCTTCGCCTCCGCCACCTCAAAACCCAGCAGCCCATCTACATTGGCGTAGACGTACTTGTCATCTTCAGTTACGGCGAAAGGCCGCAGGCCGCGGCTGAAAGGTCCCACTTTGCCCGTCACCTTGTTAGTCGCCGTATCTGCAATATATAAATACGGAACCGTGAGCACCTCCATGTAAACGCGTTTTCCGTTCGGGTTGATCCACGTATTGTGCGGCCCGATATTCGCGATCGGGTTCACCGTATATTGCTTACCGCGTTCGGTATTGATGGTGGCCAGAACAGAGCCATCCTTCGCGTCCAGAACCTTCCAGAAAATTTCATCGCGAAACGGAAGGTACATCTTCCGGTTATCGGGGGTCATGAACATGCTGTCGGCGTATTTGCCCAGATCGTGCCTGCGCCACAGTACGGCATCGGTCTTCAGATCCAGGCAAATGAGTTCGTCTTTCTTGTACGATGTGACGTACAGCTTGCCCAATTCAGGGCTGGCGGAAATTCCCTTATAGTCGCCGCTATCGGGGATCTCTATTTTGCGAACGAAGCGATGCGCGTTATCGATGTCATAGATGCTGATGCCACTCTTATCGGTTACGTACAAACGGCGTTCGAGTTTTGCAGTGGTATCGAAAGCTTGCAGCAGCATCGCGGAAAAAAATAAAATGAGGACACGCCGGATCATGACAGCGGAGTATATCAAATGGATGCCGGCGCTCCTGCTTGTGTTCAGCTACTCCCGCGATATTGCTCCCATCCTAAAGAGAAATTGCGTTCCTTGCCACGGCCAGGACGGCATCAGCAGTAACGGGCTTGATCTTCGTAGCTACAAGAGCCTGAAGAATGGGGGGAATATTGGCGGTGACATTGTGCCTGGTAAGCCGGATGAAAGCGTTCTGGTCCACTTCATTGAGGGCCGGCGCGGCCCGGAGCACCGCATGCCGCTCCATCGCAGGGCGCTGCCGAAGCGACAGATTCTCATCATTCGCCAATGGATTCAACAAGGTGCCCGGCTGTGATAGACTTCGTGCCGCTAACGTTTCTGCACGTCCCTTATGCGCGTTCCTATCGTTATATTTTTCGCTCTTCTGATTTCTTCAGCCGCTAATGCACAGTTTGAATTGGGGTCCATCGAAGGCTTGGTGACAGACCCACAGAGAGCTCCCATTGCCGGTGCTTCTGTCGAAATCCGCAGCCTGGCAACCAACGTGAATCGTGCGGTGCAAACGTCATCAAGCGGCGAATATAACTCGCTTCCGCTGCCCCCGGGGCAGTACACCATACAGGTTCGCCAGCAAGGGTTCCGCGATCGCTCTATTGAAGTAAATCTCGGCGTGAGCCAGCGCCTGCAGGCTGACCTGACGCTTGAACTTGGCTCGGTCACCGATCAGGTCAGCGTCTCTGCCGCAACCGCGATTCTGGAAACGGCATCATCGGAAATAGGACAGGTGCGCGCCGCGAAGGAAATCACCGATCTGCCTTTGAACACCCGCAATTTCACGCAGCTTGTGCAACTCGCGCCCGGCGTCCTGACCGGCGTGGGCGGTGCTTCCGGGACGCTTGGCTATACTAGCGGGCGCGGAACGAACGGTGCCGTAATTAATGGCGCTCCCGTGGAAGATGTCACGTATCTGATTGATGGAATCAATAGCGTCGATACGGACGCGGGGGTGCTCATCTTCTTTCCGCCTGTTGATTCCATCTACGAATTTAAGGTGCAGACCAGTTCGGCACCCGCGGCTTACGGCGGCGGCCAGGGAATTATCAACGTCACCTACAAATCAGGCACCAACCAATTCCATGGGACTGCGTATGAGTTCGTGCGCAATTCGGCGTTCGATGCTAAGAACTTCTTCGATTCACGGGTTAACAAAATACCCGCGTTCAAGCTCAACCAGTTCGGAGCTAATACGGGCGGCCCGGTTGTGATTCCACACCTTTTAAACGGCAGGGACAAGCTGTTTTTCTTCGCTGACTATGAAGGCAAGCGCGTGCGGCAGGGCCAAACATATCTCAGCAGCGTGCCGATTGACGCATTCCGAACTGGAGATTTTTCCGCGCTTTTACCGAAGACCGTCATCAACGATCCACATAGCACCCCGCGTGTCCCTTTTGCAAACAACATCATTCCGCCGACAGCAATTAACCCGACGGCAGCGCGTCTGGTGGCGCTTTATCCGGCACCGAACCTTCCTGGGCAGATCAATAATTTTCTATATAACCCCACGCAGACGAATACTCTGAACCAGTGGGATGGCCGGGTGGATTACCGCACGGGCGCGACTTCAATATTTGG
>JAYTGM010000227.1:0-5781 GCA_043733425.1 Terriglobia bacterium | reverse complement strand
GAAGTGACGATAGAGGCGTGCTAGCTTACTGTGGCAGCACAAATTCAACGTAGCCGTGCTTTTCCAAAAATCGAAAGTAGCCGGCAAAATCGAACTTTGAAGGGCCAAGCTCCAGTTGTGTCAACCGAATCACCTCCGCAAGATTGCGCCGTCCGTCACACCAATACAGCGCAACCGTGGGAGTGGAAGCCCATGCTCCTGAAGGAAACCCTTCCCACTGATCGTGAGGCAAATCATCGAGCGGTATCGTCCCAAAGCGCTTTCGCCGAACGATGATTCTTTCAAGCAGTGGATCGGGCTTCGTTTTTATCTCTACCGTCTTGCCGCCAAGTTCGCGCGCACGGTCATCAGCCGCTTCTCGAATTCGAGCTAGCTGCTGAACACCGAAGGCGGCAAGTCGGGCCGAGGGAGCGCTGCCGTCGAAGGCATTAAGGCCCACTAGACGCTTCACGCTGCTGACAGCTTGCTGCTCACGGCTTACCGCATACATAATCTGATCCGGTGCACTGGAAAGTTCCGCGCTAAGCTGTGCCGTGTCTGTTGCCAACGCGATGCGGTCCAGAAGCTTGGCGGCGCGCTTCGCAATTTCGCTATACCCACGCGTTTCGCTCAACCGGGACAGCCACCGTGCTTCCGCTTCCCCCGCGTTCGCAATGTAATAAAGAAACGCGGCATCAATGATGGATATATCGCGAAGCGAGCGCTCATCCACGCGGTCCGGCGTGTCTTCACTGTTATGGTGCGTCTCCACACCGCTGCCGCTGTAGCCCCATACGGTCGGCACGCCCACCATGGGCTCAGCCATATATGTATCCGTACCGGTTGTGAACTCACGCTCATGCCACGGCCGGTGAACACTCGTAAGGTGAGTCTGGGCCACTTTCAGAATGAACGCATCGGTAAAATCTTTCGCTACGTGCGGGTTCATATAGAAGGTGTACTCCGTGCCTGAAAGGGCGTAAGAAGCAGCCGGTGTATCGACGCACATCGCTGCCACCGTCCTCCGAATCCGTTCGCGGTTCTGTTGCACGTAGTGCATGGATCCATACATCTCCGGCATGGAGAGGATTCGAATGCTTCTTGCCGGCCGCGCCAGCTTTCCCGCATCGATCAGCCGCTGCAACGTTGCCAAGGCCTCCAGCGTGGCGGCTACACCGGTGGCATTATCCTGTGCGCCCTGCTCGGAAGTATGGCCAAGCGTCAAAACCTCTTCCTGAGAAGTACCTGCGATCACCCCGGTCACATAGGGGTAATCGCCGGCGTAATAGTGCGCGTCCACAATGGCACGCACACGAACGGGCCCCAGTTTCAGCTTCTGCCTTACGAACCGTGCCTGATCGGGGCTGATCGAAAAGCTCAACAGTGGCGTACTTCGTGCCGTATAGGCCCAGCCATCGTCTCCCCAGGCATTGATCCACTGCCGCCCGTTTGGAAGGCCCGGATTTTCTGTAAAGGTGTTGATCGCGCCAAGTGCGCCCGCTTTCACCAGGGCATATTTGATCCCTGCCGGATTCACATTCGTGAGCACCAGCTTGCCGCGAAGATTTTTCTTCTGAAGCTCCGCGGCTTCTGCTTCGACAATTTCGGCAACAACGCCCCCGGAAGGAGTTGATCCGCTCCACATTCCGAGCGATGCGGGAACAGCCGCATAATCGGCCAGCATGCGCTGCCTGGCAGGTATGGAGCGATCCAGCAACTCCAGCGTCGCGCTCTTCACGTCCCACGCCATCGGCTCGGTCCAGTAGCCAACCTGCGTCTTGCCATCCGCTGGTGCGTTAACAATTTCCACTTGCGTTAGCCCGATTTGCCGCATGGTGGATTCCAGGTATTGCGCAGTCGCGGCGAATTTGGGAAAAGTGAAATACCGGTCCGTTGCATAGACCCGCCGCATGTATTCCATTGCAGGTTTGGCCTTCCACTCACCGTGCAGCAGGTCCAGCAGATTAGGAAGAGAAGGGGAACTCTGAGTGCCTGCACTCAACGCCACCTGAACCAAGAAGCCGACAGTGAGTGTTCTGCCGCGCATCAGTGCGCTGTCCGCGGTAAAGCCAACGCCACAATATTCGACCCCGCGGCGATGGCGATGAATTGTTTACCCTCCACTGCGTAGGTCATCGGCGAAGCGTGCCACTTAGTATTGAATTGCAGGTGCCATAAAGAAGCACCCGTGGCACTGTCGAGTGCTACCAGCGCGCCGCTTTCATCGGCGGAGAACAATAGCCCACCCGCCGTGGCAAGCAGTCCACCCCAGTTCTCGCCAGGGCCAAACTGCTCACGTTCCCAGGCAATGCTGCCTGTCTCCAACTCAATCGCGCGCACGAATTTTCGTGGCGCTTCCTCCGCAACAGGCCGCGTACTGCCACCGTAAAACGATTGTCCCTGCTTCCACCATTCCGCACTCTTGCTGAATACATTGCATTTTTCCAAGGCCACCAGATAGAACAATTTCGTGGCGGGATCGTACGCGGAGGACATCCAATTCGTGGCGCCATCCATGGAGGGGCAAATTTGCGCGCCCGCTGGCGAAGGGGCGTATGTATCCGTCAGAACCGGCCGCCCATCCGCGCCGATCTTACTTGCCCACGTCAGCTTGCGAACGAAAGGCGTGGCCCGCAGAAACTTTCCCGCCGCACGATCCAACACATAGAAGAATCCATTCCGGTTCCCCTGCAACAGCAGTTGGCGATCCTGCCCCTGAAAGGTGGCGTCCACCAGCATTGGCGTTTCGGTTGCATCCCAATCATGCAGGTCATGCGGCGTGAACTGGTAATGCCACTTTCGCTTCCCCGTTTTCGGGTCAAGCGCAACCACCGAATCAGTATATAGATTGTCGCCCTGCCGCTCGTCCCCGTTGAAATCCGGACACGGATTGCCAACGGGCCAAAGCAGCGTGTCTGTCGCAACATCGTAAGTGCCCGTCAGCCATGTCGACCCACAGCCGTGCTCCAAAGCCTTCCCGATCCAAGTCGCCGCTTCCGGGTCCGCGCGATCGGGAATGGTCTTGAAAGTCCAGACGCGCTCGCCCGTATCGGCGCGAAATGCAAACAGCTTACCCCGGACGCCTTCGTCCCCGCCCGATACCCCGGAGATGACAAGATCGCCCGCGATCAATGGTGCCGAAGTGGCTCCATAGTGCTCGCGCGAATCCGCTATTACGGTATCCCAAACCAGGCCGCCGGTCAGGCGATGAAGGGCAATCAGGTGCGCGTTATCCGTCGCCAGAAACACGCGGTCGCCCAGCACCGCTACACCGCGATTGATCCCTCCCGATGCATCGCCCACCAAGCCCTGCGAACGCGGCCGCGAGTATTGCCAGATCTTGCGCCCGTTACGTGGGTCTAAGGCAGTAACTGAGTTGACCGAAGTCACATACATCACTCCGCCCACCACCACCGGGGTAGTCTCAAGCGCCTGCCCCGTGCCCGCTGGAAACGTCCACGCCGTTGAAAGTTTCCCTATATTGGTGCGGTCAATCTCCGCCAACCCGCTATACCGGTTGCCATTTAAATTGCCGTGGTAAGTAGGCCAGTCACCATTCGTGGGGTGAGCTACCTGGCTCCAGGCAATAGCGCCCGGCAATGCTTTGGGCATCGGCTCCGAGAGCTTTCGTTCCAAGCCGGTATGCAAGAACGCGATCAGATTCCGGTATTCTTCGTCTGACCCGAAAAAGGTGGGCATCAGGGAATTCTGTTCGCGAGTGACGGCCTTGAACTGCCCTTCGGTCAACAGATAAAGCTTTTGATCGAGCCCGAGGAGCTGCAAATCGAAGCCGCTTTCATTGAGGATAAATCCGCGAATCTTTTCCCCGGACCGCAGTTCCACTGCCGCTACTTGAAAACCTGGCGTGCGGTGTTTCTCTGGATGGCGCAGGGCCGTCTCCACTTCCGCTCCGGTGAGCTGATGTCCAGCCTCCGTCAAGTCCGGGCCTCTGGCAACGCCGTGCCCCTGAACCATATGGCAACCCGAACAACCGCCCCGGCCAAAAAAATAATGTTCACCCGCTTCTGCGTCGCCCTCCACCGGAGAATCGCTTAGCGGTGAAACCAGTGACCGTACGAACATCGTCAGAGATGCCAATTCCGGTTCGCCTAGTGTGAACGCGGGCATTCCGGAATCGGTAATGCCGTGCGTAATAATTTCGCGGACTGCCTGATCGGTATGCAGGCGCTTGGGTGAAGATTTGCCAATGCCCGGCGCGCGCTCCCCGCCTAGACCATTTTCACCGTGGCAACCGGCACACCGGACATTGAATTCCTCATGCCCCGCCGCCCAGCAGGCCGCCGCACATAGCGCGATCGAGAGAATCTTCACATAGCTCCTGAACGGCCCCGCACGCTTAGTGTGCCCCCGCAACAGTCTGCAGGATCAGCGCTTCATTCTCAACTGCCGCACCGGGAGAAACTTGAATCCGGTATGCGCTTCTTTTCACTCCGCTGCTTACTTGCTTCGTCGATTCGTGACTCTTCCCATTCTCCTGCCAGACATGCGTAATCTGAAGCGCACTCGCTGACCGGACTCCTTCCCGGAGTACTGCCAACCTCACCGAATCCATCGCCAGACCTTGCATCCGGTACCGGACATAAACGTGCCGCGTACCTTGTGGCAATTCCCGCACGGGGCAATCCACTTCCGGCCATCGCAGTGTCCGATCGATTGAATCTCCGTCCTTCCATTTGACTTCCGGATCATATGTCCACAGCGCGCGATAGGGGCCTTCCAGCCGCTCAGACCAAGCTACCGAAGCAGCTTGCGGCTTTCCTGCCGCTGGCCAAGGCGCAATTTTTCGAACCTCCGCCGTGAACTTATCAGGGGCCAACCCGTCGCGCAGATCCAGAAAACGCGCGCCCGCATCGAAGCCGGTGATCGGGCCGCTATCGGGACTCTGCACTTGAAACGTTGCCTCGCCAACTTCGTCGTTTGTGTTCGCCAGGTACGATTGGCCGCCTTCCGCCACCAAGGCCGCGCTTTGAACGCGGGGTGAACCGGGCACCAGCTCCCATCGCTCCGAATCCGATGATCCGTATTCTATTTCGTTGGTGCCGGGCTTCAGTTCGGGAAGCGTCCGCGGGTTCAATTGAAATCGAGTGGAAAGCGCCAAGCTCCGCAACTCCCCGCCAGTCTTGCTCACGCGAACCAAATAGCCGTAAGTTCCAGAAACGGCATTGCGGCTTCCGTGCTCCGACCTCGTGAGAGTGGCCGGCTGAGCAGTCCAACTGCCCCGGTTCGGCCCTCGCACGGAATCGGCCGCAAGCCACGTTCGCCCATCGTCCACAGAAGTCTCTACGGCAATGCTCTCGCCAGAACTTTGCAACTCAAGCTGAAACTCAAACTTCGCATCGATGATCACGTAAGGGCATGGCATCCGGTACACGGCGACAAGGGCCTTTGAAACAGGCGGGCGATACTCCTGAAGGCCCGTCGCCCAGGCACGGGCATCTTTCTGGCTTCGGGGTCCATCCGCCGTGCGGATTTTATATTCCGCAATTTCCTGGGGAAATTCGCGCCACGTGACACCATCGAAACGGTACGGCAGATAGAACAAGCCTTCCGGCCGCGGGTGAAAATACCGCACTAACTTTTCGCCGGGACGAAGGACAAAATTCATTGTGTGACCCGCCGTAAAACGCCGGTACGGATAGACCCAATTGTCTTTTGAGCTTGTAAATAGTTCCGCAAGATCACCTACGGCATGTGCCCGCACATCGGCCGGATACCATGGCGAATCCACATTGGCGGCATCGGCCTGCTTGGGCCCCACCAGCTTGCCCGTAATAATGGTGC
>JAYTGM010000226.1:0-1995 GCA_043733425.1 Terriglobia bacterium | reverse complement strand
CTGGCGATTATCCTGGGTCACGCATGCGGAAACGTTAGATGACACGCCGCTCGAAATGGCATATCACGATCTTGATCGCAAGGCGCATTATAAAATCCGCGTCGTCTATGCCGGCGAAACTCCGCGCGTCCTCATTCGTCTGGTCGCCAATGGGCGTTTCGAAATTCATCCGTTCCTGCCCAAAAGCCCGGAGCCGAAGCGCCTGGAATTCTCCATTCCCGCCGCTGCCACCGAAGACGGAGAATTGCGCTTGCAATGGACCCGCCCCACAGGTCTCGGCGGGAACGGGCGCGGTGTTCAGGTGGCGGAAGTCTGGTTAATGCTCGAGTCACAGTAACCGGGCGCCGGATTGTAAACTAGGCAGGTGTACACTCGCCGCGATTGGTTCGCGCTGCTGGGCCTCTCCGGAATGCGCGCGAATGCGCAAGGCGTGTCAACTCGCAGTGTTGCCGCAACGCCGCGGGCCAAGCCTTCCGGGCTGCCCTTTCAGGCCTCCTTCATCGATATCGCCGCTGCTGCCGGCTTGCACGAACCGGTGATTTATGGCGGCATCGATAGCAAGCAATACATTCTTGAAACAGTGGGTTGCGGCCTCGCCTTCATTGATTATGATAATGATGGCTGGCCTGACCTCTTCATCCTGAACGGCGCGCGTTGGAAGGAAGAAACGCCATCGGCCACTAACCGGCTGTATCACAACAATCGCGACGGCACCTTTACCGATATCACTCAAAAAGCCGGCCTCACGCGTTCCGGCTGGTCCTCCGCTGTCTGCATCGGCGATTACAACAACGATGGCTTTGAAGATTTGTTCGTTACTTATTGGGGCCAGAACGTTCTCTATCGCAACAATGGTGACGGCACTTTCACCGACGTCACAAAGAGGGCGGGGCTTCTCTATCAAGCGCCCGAAAGCGCGACCCGCTGGGGTTCGGGCTGCTCCTTTGTCCAGACCACGCGGAACGGCCGTCTGGATTTGATGGTGGCAAACTATCTTGCCTTCGATCCGCGCACGGCCTTGAAGCCCGGTGAAAACGTGAACTGCACGTGGAAGGGCGTCCCCGTGAATTGCGGCCCCCGCGGTCTGCCCCTTGGGCGCGTCTTCCTCTATCGAAACAATGGCGATGGCACGTTCACTGACGTAAGCACCGCCTCCGGTGTGGCGAAAGCCAGGGGCTACTGCATGACCGTCGCCGCGGCAGATTTTCGCGGTTCCGGCTTTCAGGATATCTACGTTGCCTGCGATTCCACTCCCAGCTTCATGTTCCAGAACAACGGCGATGGCACCTTTACCGATGTTGCTCTCGAAACTGGAGTCGCCCTGAATGAGGATGGCATGGAGCAGGCCGGCATGGGAATTGCCGTCGGTGACTTTGACCTGGATGGCCGCCTCGATCTTTTCAAAACGCACTTCGCCGACGATACCGATGTGCTTTACAAAAATAGCGGCAAGGGCAATTTTGAAGACGTCACCATCGGCGCGGGCATCGGCGTCGAAACGCGTTACGTCGGGTGGGGCGCTGGCATGTTCGATCTGGATAATGACGGGCATCCCGATTTGTTTCAAGTCACCGGCGGCGTCTATCCCGAAGTGGAAAAGAAAATTGCGGCGTACCCCTTCAAAACACCGCGCTTGATCTTTCGAAATCTCGGCAATGGCAAATTTGAAGAGCTCATCGGTCAGGCAGGCACCGGCATCTCAGCCGTGCACGCTAGCCGCGGCTGCGCCTTCGCCGATTTTGATAACGACGGCGACCTGGATATCGCCATCGTGAACATGAATGAGCCCCCTTCCCTGCTCCGCAATGATGGCGCGAAAAGTGGTGCCTGGTTGAACGTGAAGCTCATCGGCGTCAAAAGCAACCGCAGCGCAATCGGTGCGCGCGTTCTGGCTCATTTCGAAGGAAAGGTGCAGGCGGCGGCTGTCATGAGCCAATCGAGTTTCTATTCCGCGAACGACCTGCGCCTGCACTTCGGCTTAGGTCAGGCAAAGCA
>JAYTGM010000225.1:0-5813 GCA_043733425.1 Terriglobia bacterium | reverse complement strand
GTCCTATATTTAAAAAGCTCGATGCCGCATCTGCCGGATCGGAATCAGTACGAAAGTTACATGCCGGGTTGCAGAGGGAGGGCGTGAGGAAATACGGCGGCGTTCTCCTTAGGTGGCTTGAGAAGCTCGAATTTGCCATTCAGAAGGACTCAACGAAATGTGACCCTTATCGTCTACACCGCATCGCAATTGATCGCTTAGCTCATCCCGACCGAATGGCGATTATCCACGCAGCCCGCCGTTGGTAGGCATGTAACCCGCACTATGAGGTAACACCGGAACTCGACATTGTGTTTGGGCGCTTGGCCACGATCGTCAACCAACTCCGGACGGGCGAACGTCGCCCGACCGGCTCGAAGTTCCCGTCGCTCTAAGTTATTCGACCGAGCGTATGAGCAGCCGATCGTTTAGTAGAACATTACGGCACCTTGAAGCCCGGCTGATCAGCAGTCCCTGCACGGACGAGAAGTGGGCAATCCTGTGTCGTTCTTGCCCAATAGCGGGGGGGGAAGTCTTTGCTGCTCGTCTGAAACAAAAGACGAATCCCGAACTGCCACTTTCCGTATTTGTTGGTGACAGTACTCTGCGAATAGAAGCCGCTAAGATGTTTCGTGCACAGACAAATTTTATTTCTGTATTCAGACAGCCCGTTCCAAAGCCAAAAGGGAAGGACGTATGGCGCTATGAAGGGCGCTTTCGTGTCGCCAACCGGACAATTGACCATAAAAAGGATGCTGAAGAAATTCAGTCCGTAGGAAGACGGCTTCCAGAATGCGGCTTACCGGGGTGGTTGCACCATCACGGGTTGCGACTGCACTTGTGAAGTATGCTCTTCGCTTTCAGGACGAAGGGCGCGAGCGCGAGTTTAGCTTGGAGCATCACACAGCACTCGCACGATGGGACGACGCCCATATCGGCGCGCTCACCGATTCAAACGTGCGTTTTTACAATCTCGGAAGTGGATCAGTTCCTGGATGCGGAATAGCGAACCGCCACTTTCCCGTCATGCGCGGCCGCCTGGAGCGCAGCAGTTGCGGGATGGCACTAGTGCAGCGTCAGATCTCGCCTTGTGCCGCCCGATAAGACGCAATATCGGCAGCTAAATGGAACCAAATGCTCTTCGAAAAAGCCATGGGCTGAGCCAGGCGGCGGCCGTTTGTTTCCATTTGCGCCGGCTCGAATCGCTCACGCGCCTGTGATGATTCCGAACCGGGCCTGTTCATTTTACGGTCAACGTCAGAGCCAAAACCGCCAGCAGAAGCGCGGGGGGGGGCATCACCAGCAACCCGTACTTGAGAAACTGCCACGCCGGGACACTTTCTCCTTCCCGCCGCAAAGCTTTATTCCACGCCGTCGTTCACCAATTTGAAATGTCAAACTCTTGATTTCTATCGCACTCATCGCGAGATCTCACGTTTGCAGTTTCGATCCGCCGTGCATCCTATACTGAAGGTTTGGTAGCGATCTTTTTCTTCCTTCTGTTCTGGCCGGCAGAAGCCCAGGCCCAGCAGCTCAAAAGCCAGACCGAGATGCAGCGTGCCGTGCAGGAGTTTGAACGGCAGACGCGCGCATTAGGCATGCGGCTAGATTCGGCCCGGTTGCAGGAGACCAAACGCCGCCCGGTGTGGCACGGCCGTCTGTCTGAGAATCTTCGCAACGATGCGCTGGATGCCATCCCGCATGAGATTCGGCAGCGCGGACAGCAGAATTCCCTACTCCGCCGTAATCAGTTTGGATTCAACGTGGGTGGCCCGGTGATTGTGCCGCATTTGATCAGATCCGCTTCCAACCTGTTCTTCTCGCTCTCATTTGAAGGTGTGCGCGAACGAATCTCGCGAACTTATCTGCAGACAGTGCCGACGCTCGCCGAGCGCCTGGGCGATTTTTCGGCGACCGTAGACAGCGCGGGTCAATCGCTGCCGATTTTCGATCCGAATACCACACGTCCTAACCCTGCGTTCGATCCTGCGCACCCGGTCTCCACCAGTAACCTGCAATACTTGCGCGACCGATTCCCTGGCAACCGTATTCCCGCATCACGGCTGGACCCCGTGGCCAACGCGGCGATGGCCCTTCACCCGCTGCCCAACGCGAGCGCGGGGCCGTTTTTCCAGAACAACTTCTTCATCAACTCGCCCGAAACCAACACGGCCAACGGCATCATTGGCAAAGTGGATGCGCCGGTGAAAGACCATCATCGCGTCAGCGCTGAGGTGGATAACTCGAATGGCTTGTTGGGCGCGCCGCGCTGGTTTACCACGGCGGCCAATCCGGGGCCCGCGGATCGCAATTTTCAGAGCCGCCTCGGTTCCCTGCAGGATGTATGGACCATGTCGGCGAAGAACATCAACACGCTGACATTCCAGGCGAGATCGAACACCTTCCAGGCTGGCGCCGGCCAGCCTGTGTTTCCGCGTTATGGCATCGCGCCGTATCTGGGGTTGGGACGCGCGTATCCTTTCTCATCGGCCGCCAATAATACCTACGACCTTTCGGATGGCTTCTCCACCAGGCGCGGCAAGCACGCGCTGCGGCTGAGCGCTCAGTACACGGCTTACCAGGTCAACACCATGTTGCCGCAATATCCCGATGGGTACTTTCGATTCTCAACAGGACTTACCAGTCTTCCGGGAATAATCAACACGGGCTTTGGCTTTGCAAGCTTCATGCTGGGGCTGCCCGATTATGCCGAGCGCAGTGTAGTGACGAATACGTCTTACTTTCGGCGCAGCGCAGTGCGGCTGGCCATCGCCGACCAATACGAAGTTGCGCGAGGGCTCAGCATTAGCCTCGGATCCGGGGTCGTCCTGCGCACGCCGCGCACGGAGAAGTACAACCGGCAATCGACGATCGATCTTCAACGGGTGAACCCTGTGAACGGCTTGCCTGGCGCGTTAGTCGCCGCGGGCGTCAATGAAGTGAGCCGTGGCTTTCGCCCCACGACAACCTCGTTCGAGCCAAGCGTGAGCGTAGCGTGGAACCCGCGCAACCGATCCGACACTGTGGTGCGCGCCAGTTTCTCCCGCATTCATTACGCAGTACCCATTTATGCAAATCAGTGGGGCACACAGGGCTTCAACGCGCGTCAGACGTTTCTTTCCCCGAACGTTCAGTTGATGCCCGCTCTGCTTTTGAATCAGGGTATCCCCCCCCTCGCAACTCCGCTGCCGAATCTCTCGCCCGATGAGGCCAACGGCACCATCGCCGATCTCATCGACTCGAGCGGCCGGGTTCCCGTGATCCAATCCGCATCGCTCAGCATCGAACGCCAGTTACCGAAGTCGTTTCTGGTATCGGGTTCGTTGGACCATTCGACGGGGCACAACTTGCTGGTCGGCAATGGTTCTGCGAACCCCAACGCGATTCCGGTGAGTGCGCTGCAATACCGCGACCGTTTGAATGATGAGAGCTTCAATGCCTCGCTGCGCCCATATCCGCAGTTCAAGCGATTCGAACTGAACAGCTCGTATCCGCTTGGACAGTACCAGCGGGACTCGGCGCGCGTGCGCCTGGAGAAGCGCGCTTCGGGCGGCTTGACGGTGAGCGCGGTGTACACCTTCTCAAAGAATATGGACGATTATTCAGGCCCCTACGGCACGCAGGACTTTTACAACCGCAAAAACGAGTGGGCGCTGTCCGCCTACAATGCGCCTCACGAACTGCAACTGAACTATGTGTATGAATTACCGCTTGGAGCCAACAAGTCGTTTCTGCCTTATGCGGACTGGCGCCGGTTTCTGGTGGATGGCTGGTCCATCTCCGGCAACGTGTACCTGGGGGCCGGAACTCCGCTCGCTCTGCATCCGGAATTCAACAATACCGGGGCAGTCATCAGCACGCTCAACGTCAACGTGATTCCCGGCGTCGATCAGCATGTGAAAAATCAAGGCCCCGCGCTGTGGTTCAACCCGGCAGCGTTCGATCAACCGCCGGACTTCACGCTGGGCAACGCGTCGCGGACCCTGCCCGATCTTGCGAACCCGGCAGTGCATGGGTTCGACATGAATGTTTCCAAACGCTTCGCCCTCAGCGCAGACCGCACCATTGATCTGAACGTGTCGGCATTCGACTTCATCAATCACGCGGATTGGAACCAGCCGGACAACATCATCGGACCCGCTTCCGCACCGAATCTGGACGCTGGAAGAATCATTGGTTCGCACGGCGGACGCGTAGTGCAGATCGGCGCACGGTTCAGCTTTTGATGCGCACGGGGTCCACTGCCACGGCGTTGATCACCTTTGCGCTGTGTTCGCTTTCCCTGGCGTTCGCCGCGAACGAGGAGCCGTCCGCCATTCATTTGTGTTTTCGCCTCGGTACGCCCTCCGAACAGATTCTGGGGGCGCGCGACTTCAGCGTGCTGATCAACGGCAAGCCCGCACCCGTGTTAAACGTGAAGACTCCCCGCGATGGGCAGATGATTCTGTTGGTGTTGGACCTGACGGGCGATGTGACAGACGCGCAGACCGCCAAGGACGCGATCGCCGAGGAGATTCAACAACTGGCGGTCTCTTCCGTGGTTGCGGTCATCCGTGCGCAAGATGGCCCGACCGTACTGGTCGACCCCACGGCCGAGCGCGGACCAGTTGCCAAGGCTATTCAGGATTACCCGGTGAGCGGCAAGGCCGGCTTGCTGGACGTGCTGCCCTCCGTCGCCATGTTGGCCGACAACATCGCGAAGGCGGCCAACGTGCGCATCGCGACGCTCTATGTTACGGACAGCAACGTTCGCAACTACCGTGAGGACTTTGCCAATCCCGTGATCAATTCGAGCGACCCGCACGACCTGAGCCGCCGCTTTCCAGAGGCTCTGATTCAGGAAAAGATCGACAAGCTGGCGAAGTCGCTTGCATCGCGCGAGGCGCCTATCTTTATTGTTCATTTGCACTACCAGACAACGCCATTGAATGCCGCTTATCAGGGCGGCTTGAAGCGGTTGGCGGAAAGCACCGCGGGATGGTCGGTCTTCTGCGCATCGCCCGCCGAAATCCCTCAAGCCATTCATGAGGCATTCACCAACATCTCGTCTGAATACACGCTGACGGTCGGGTTGCCCAGCCGTGCTGCATCCACGCTACAGATTCATGTCGCGCCCAGTTCGCCCGCAAGCTATTCCGGTGACGTGGTTTACCGTGCGAGACTGCTTCTAAAGAAGAGGTAATCAGATCGTGCATCTCGGCAACATCATTCTGCCCATCGTGGCGCTCGCCGCCGCTGCTCCGCCGGTCAAGCCCACGCCTTCCCATCATCCGCATAAACACCGTGAGTTTGCCGCTGATCCTGAAAAAGAAGCGCTGCGCAAGAAGGTTGTGGACACACAGAAAGCCATGGAAACGCTGGATTCCCGAATTCTGGAACTGATGGACGAGAGCGCGGATCTGCGTCAGCAACTGGAGTCGGTAGCGGCGGCCAAAGCGGAAATGCAAAGTAAACTGGACGCCGGCGACACAGCGATTACGTCTTTACATGCCCGGTTGAAAGACGTTGAAGCTCGCGCCGAGCGGCTGGCGGCTGAGAAAGCAACTACTCAGAAGGTCGCCGCGCAGCAGGCCCCGCATGCGCCAAGCCCCGAAGAAGCAAAACTGCAATCGCAGCTTGCCGATATTACCCGCCGTCGCGACAACTACATTTCTTCGGTTCTGCGCCGCTACCACGAACTTGCCAATGAGTACCGTTCCTTCGGCGCCTCATTTGCATCCCAGAGTGACCGTGACTCATCGGCCAAGATCGGTCCTGACCTGACCCGCATTCAGAACACCCTGGCCCTCGTGGAAGAAGACCTGCGCCAGTTGAATGGGCTGGAGTCGCAAGCC
>JAYTGM010000224.1:0-2007 GCA_043733425.1 Terriglobia bacterium | reverse complement strand
GATCTCTGGCCTGCGGACCTGCATCTGGTGGGCAAAGAAATTGTCCGTTTTCATGCCATTTTCTGGCCGGCGTTTTTGATGGCGGCTGAACTCCCGTTGCCGAAACAGGTCTTCGCGCATGGCTGGCTGCTCTTTGAGAATGACAAGATGAGCAAATCGCGCGGCAACATTGTGCGCGCCGAACCCATTCGCGAAGTAATGGGCTTTGATGCCCTTCGCTATTTCCTGCTGCGTGAGATTGTCTTCGGGCAGGATGGCAGCTTCAGTTATGACGCGCTGATTGGCCGTTACAACTCAGAGCTGGCAAACGGATTGGGGAATCTGGTGAGCCGTACTCTCACCATGGTGAATCAATATCGGGGGGGCATTATCCCGGCTGGTTCAGACCCCGCAATCGCCGCGAAAGCCGCGGAATCCATGGAAGCCGCTCTCCGGCATTACGAAGCATTTGAGTTCTCTAAGGCTTTAGAAGCAGTCTGGCAGTTACTTTCGGCTGTAGACGGTTTCATCGTGGAACAGGCACCCTGGAAACTGGCGCGTTCGGAAGATCCGGCTGCAGCGGAGCAGTTGAACAACGCGCTCGCAACGGCTGCGGAAACGCTGCGCATCGCCTGCGTCATACTCCTGCCGGTACTTCCGGAATCGACCTCTAAAATATGGGCGCAACTCGGTATGACCAGTACGCTGTCTGCCGCTCGCGTTGCCGATCTTGCTTGGGGGTCCACTCTCAGCGGGCAAAAAATCGGTGAAATTTCCGGCGTCTTCCCGCGCATTGATTTAAAGGAAGCTGTTGGAAAAATGCGGCTTCTGGAAGAAAAGGTATCAGCCGAACAGCGTCTCCTGCTTGGCAAGCCGGAAGAAGAGGCTTCCCCGGAACCGAAAGCCGGGCAAGTTCAGCCTCCTTCGCCCAAAATCTCTTTTGACGATTTCGCTAAGGTCGATCTGCGCGTGGGCATTGTGCTCTCCGCCGAAAAAGTAAAGGGTTCGGACAAGCTGCTTCACCTGCAGGTGGATATTGCTGAGCCTGAGCCGCGCACCATCGTGGCTGGAATTGCTCTTGTCTACACGCCTGAGCAATTGCTGGGGCGGCGCGTGGTGATTGTAGCGAATTTGGAGCCCCGCAAGTTACGCGGCATCCAATCAAACGGAATGATTGTTGCGGCTTCACTTGAAGGGCAGAATCCCGTGCTTGCCGCATTCCTCGAAGATGTCCCAGTTGGGGCACGCTTGAAGTGAGTTTTGTAGATTCTCACTGCCACCTGGATCATCGACAATTTGCAGGAGAACTGGATGTCATTCTGCAGCGCGCGGCGGAAGCAGGGGTAGATCGGATGCTGACAATAGGCACGGGAGAAGGGCCGGGGGATCTGGATTGCGCGCTGAAGATTGCCGCGCGGTATCCCAACGTGTTCGCAACCGCGGGTGTTCATCCACACGATGCGTCGAAGGCGGACGAACACTCTCTAGCATGGCTCCAGAAATTGGCGGGCGAGGAAAAGTTGCTCGCCATCGGCGAGATCGGCCTGGATTATCACTACGACTTTTCACCACGTGACGTGCAGGAACAGGTATTTCGCCGGCAACTTGAGATTGCCCGCGAATCTGGTAAACCCGTAATCATCCATACCCGCGAAGCTTGGGACGATACCATACACATTCTGCGCGAACAGTGGCAAAGCCGCACGGGCATTATGCATTGCTTTACCGGGACCGCCCAACAAGCGCTTGAAGCTGTGGATCTTGGCTTCTACCTGGCCTTTGGCGGCGTGCTTACCTTTCCGAAATCAACCGAACTGCGCGATGCAGCAAGGCTAGTGCCGCCGGAGCGCTTGCTGCTTGAAACCGACGCACCGTATCTGGCCCCCCTGCCCCACCGCGGTAAACGCAATGAGCCCGCATTTACGTCCCTCACCGCCGCAAAGCTGGCTGAGGTGCGAGGATGCTCCGCTGAAGAAATCGGCGAACAGACCAGCCGGAATTTTGACACGCTGTTCCATTTGCCGCATC
>JAYTGM010000223.1:0-2012 GCA_043733425.1 Terriglobia bacterium | reverse complement strand
CGAACCAACGACACTTCAAGAAGCGGTTATCTACTTTGCGGACGCTGCGAATTGCCGCGAATACTTGGTTGCCCGTCGTTGGGCGAATGGCGTAGTCTGCCCACGGGCTGGAGTTTGATCACTTTGTTGAAGGCTGCCATGGCTGCGTCCATGTTGCCGAAGCTAGATTGCGCGATACCTAAACCATTGAAGTTCTCGGTCGAGTAGGGATTGATTGCAATTGCTTTGTTCAGATTCTTTAAAGCCAAATCTTTATTCTTTGCTTGCGAAAAAGCGTTTCCCAGCCTACGGTAAGCTTCGTCAGAGCTAGGCGCAAGTTCCACGGCCCGATTGAACTCGCTGATAGCTTCTGATATTTTTCCGGTCAGCAGATACCCGCTGCCCATCACCATGTGCACGTCAGGCAAATTGCGGTCCAAAGAAATGGATTGTTGCGCGGCACCCAGCCCTTTTTGGCCCCATTGCGGATCTTTGGTAATGCGATAAAGTCCAAAGCAGGATTCCGCAATACCGGCATAGGCGCGCGCAAAATGCGAGTCCTTCACCGTTGCTTCTTCGAACAGCGCCAGGGCCGACTGGTAACTGTCCGCCGTGGGCTTGCCGCGCAACAAACTGCGTGCGCGCATGTAGAGATCGTAAGCGGGAACGCTTTCCGTCGCGCGTGCGGCACCACGCGCCATTTCCTGATCGGAAAGTTTCAAGTTCAACTTCTCAACCAGTGTGTTGTAAATGTCGTCTTCCGTGGTGAGCAGGCTCTCCGGCGCGCACTGGAATTGCTGGCTCCAAACTGTCGCGCGGCTTGCCGCATCCCATGCCGAAACATTAATTGCCAGACGGTCTCCCGCCCGCTGCAGTGTCCCTTGTACAAGCAGGTTCGCCCCAAGGGCCTTCGCGATGGCGCTCAGGTCTGAATTTGCTGAAGACGCCCGCTCAATATTCGACGCCGAAGCCAGGTTCACCTGTTTCAGCGGAAAAAGCTTCGTGTTTAACGCCTCCACTACACCGTTGGCCTAATACTTCAATTCGGCATTGTCACCCAGAGCCTTAAACGGCAGGATGGCCATATAATACGCAGGCTTACCTATCACGTCCCCGGCCTTCGTTGCGGGAAGTAACCTGTCGCGTAAAGCGGGCACGGCCAGAGTACCCGCAATCGCCAAGGTCATAGCTGCCCCCACAATCGCCCATGTCCGGTTCGGCTTCGGGATGCGCGCCACCAGCCGTCGCTTCGGGGCAACACCGGTCTCCAGGTCTTTTCGAATTTCAGCCGCACTCTGGTAGCGCTCACCCTGATTCAGAGCCAGACAATTCGCGATCACGGCACCGAAATAATTCGGGAGATCGGGCGCCAATGCTCTTGGGTCTTTCGGTGCAGTGGTCATGCGTGAATGCATCACCTGCACCGAAGATTTGCCGGCAAAAGGAAGATCTCCCTTTACCATTTCATAAAGAATCAGCCCGAGCGAATAGATATCGCTCCGCTGATCCACATCCTTCGCCTCAATCTGCTCCGGCGACATGTAAAGCGGCGTCCCGATTAGATCGCCGGTGCGCGTCATGGCCGCGGCTTCCATTTCCATTGATTTCGCGAGACCGAAATCGGTGACGTAAACGTGATCTGTGCCGTCGAGCAAGATATTGCGCGGCTTCAAATCCCGGCGAATTACATTTTCAGCATGGGCGGCATCGAGAGCGCTACAGAGTTGCAGTGCTATGTTAAGCGCCCGCTGGTACGGCAGCGGTCCGTACTTGGCGATCAGATCGTGAAGATCCAACCCCTCCACAAGGGCCATCGATATAAACTTCACGCCGCCGACATCGCCCAAATCATGAATCCGCAGAATGTTGCGGTGCGATACCTTGCTTGCCAGTAGCAATTCCTGGCGGAAGCGCGCCATGGATTGCGGATCGCTGGCGAGTTCTGGCCTGACTAACTTGAGTGCTACGGTCCGATTTAGTTCCCGGTCAAGGGCGCGATAAACCTTGCCCATTCCTCCTTGCCCCAGCAGCGA
>JAYTGM010000222.1:0-5828 GCA_043733425.1 Terriglobia bacterium | reverse complement strand
CGGAAGACGGTTACCCAGGGATAGAGAAAGATCGCTTCGATGTCGAACAGGATGAAGAGCATCCCGACCAGATAGAATTTGACGCTGAAGCGTTCGCGAGCGTCGCCGATGGGGGCCATGCCGCATTCGTAGGGAGTATCTTTGATTTTGTTGCGGACTTTTTTGCCGAGCAGGTACGAAAAACCGATCATGGCGGAGGCAACGCCCATGGCAATGACAATCTGCACAAAAACGGGAAACCAGTACTGACCTGCTGTGGTAGGCAACCTTTACTATAGGAACTGAGGAAAAGCGGTGTCAAATATCGAGGTGACGGTAAACGGGGAACCGAGGGAGATTGAGGGGGGCCGGACGGTGCTGCAATATCTGGAATCGCTTAAGATTGTGCCGGACCGGGTGGCCGTGGAATTGAACCGGGTGATTGTGAAAAAGGCGGAGTGGGGCCGCACGGTGATTGAGCGGGGAGCGCAGGTGGAAATTGTTCAGTTTGTGGGCGGCGGGTAGGCCGAACGCTAAATCAGGCGGCTTTCGTGAGATCCGATTCCGGGTCTAAGCCCATTTTGGCCATGTAAGCCTTCATGGAGTCCGCTCGGGGCATGGGGGTGTACACCTTTCGGAGGACTTCCGCATACTCGCGATCGGCCTGCTGCGAAACGAACTCTTCCTGCTGCTTAAGTGCTTCTTTGCGAAGAGTTTGGAGCGTGTTCAGCGCTTTGTAAAAGGCCCGTTCATTGGTGGTTTGGTAGCGCAGGAGGACGGCGAATGTGGCCGGGAGCTCGCCGGGTTTGGCCAGCGCGAGAGCTTCGCCTTGCAGGCGGAGGGCGCGGTCTTTCAGCCAGTGGTGTTTGACCATGGCTTCCACCAGAATTACCTCCATGGCATCAGCCGGCTGATACTGTTCCCTGAGCGCGGTTTCGAGGCGATTCAGTTCGCCGGGATCCTCACCGGGAATCAGGATGGTTCCGGAGGCGAGCCCGTGTTTGAGGGCGTTCCGGGAAGAGGCTGCTTTACCCGCTTCGGTGCGGGGGCCAGTGGAATTGTTGGGTAGTACCGGTTGTGGGGCCATAGAACGAAATCTCCCGGCTTCAGTGAAGCACATGGAAACTCAGCTAGAGACCCCAACCCGGCGCAGGTTGTTGAAAAGGCTCAAAAGATAAAGTCTTGATTTTGTGAATGCTTCAAAGGAAGGCAACTCACGCAAAGCCGCAGAGAAGGTCAAAGGCTTTTCTCTTTCGGCGGCGCTCGCTTCTGCGTGGAGCACGCACTTTTCACTTGTACTTTTGCAATAAGTGGGTTCGGTGCTCCCGTGGATCGGCTTTCTTGAGAAACCCTCGCAGCAGATGGAGAGCTGTCAGGTGCGTGCTATCAGGAGAGTGGGCCTCAATCATTTTAGACCGGAGACCCCTTTTCCGGGAATTAGTACGTGTCAGGCCCGCCTGGCAAAGCTCGCGTTACGTATAGCTGCGCATGGCGGTCGATTCTTCGTCGAAGACTTCGAAGACGGTGTAAAGCTTGGTGATCTGGAGCAGGTCTTTGACGCGCTTGTTCAGTCCGAGCAGTTTGAGCTGGCCGCCCTGGTTGGTCACCGTTGTGAAGGCGCTGACCAGTTCGCCGATGCCGGAGCTATCTATATAGGAAACTTCGTTAAGGTTCAGAAGAATTTTGTTGTGACCGTGGGCGAGCACGTCTTTCAACGCGTCGCGCATGGTGCTGGAACCTTCACCTAATGTAATTCGGCCCGCCAGATCCAACACGGTGACGTCGCCCACTTGCCGGCTATTTAATTTCACGCTCATATTCGTTGTCCTTCCATTTTATTCCGAAACCGATTTTTTCTTGACCAGCAAAACTTCCGTACCGTGGGGTGAGGCGGGCCGCACGTCCACTTCATCCATAAAGGCTCGAATCAGAAAGATACCGCGGCCGGAGTGGCGTAACAGATTCTCTTCCGCGAGTGGATCGGGAAGCTTCGATAAATCGAAGCCCTCGCCTTGATCGGCAATGCGGATTTTGATGTAATCGTCCGCGCCCGAAACCTGAAGGTGCACCGTTTTATTGGCGTTGTAGCGGTTGCCGTGCACGACGGCATTGACCATACATTCGCGGGCGGCCATGCCGATTTTGTGGAGATCGTCCTCATTGAATCCGGCAGAGGCAGCAGCGTCCATGATGAGGGATTCTGCGCGGTCCACGCTATCGAGAGTCGACTCGAATTGCTGGTTGACGTACTCTTTTTCGCTTTCTTCGCGCAATTGCATTCGGGGCTTCGCTAATGAACAAGCGAACGTTCACGATAGGACATGGGTTTAGTAGAAGTCAAGCGGGAAGTGAAGCGCCGCGGCTGCCGTTATCGTTAATTGATAACCTTAGAAGTGCGGAGGCTAGGAGCGGACGAACGCGAACGCTATCTGGAGACGATCGCCCCCGTGCTGGTGGACTGCGTGGAAGGGAATGCGTCGGTTCGCTTTATGCTGCCGTTTTCCCAGAGCGCAGCTGAAGAATTTTTTGCTTCTGCGTTCCAAGAAGTTGGCAAAGGAAACTGTATTCTGCTGGCGGCTTTTCTGGATGAAGAGCTGGTTGGCACGGTCCAGATGATTCTGGCAACGCCGCCGAATCAGCCACACCGTGCGGACATAGCAAAGCTGTTGGTGAAGCGGTCAGCCAGGAACCGCGGGATTGCCGCCCTGTTGATGGACGAGGTGGAGCAAGCGGCCAAGGGTGCGGGAAAGACGCTGCTGGTTTTGGATACCGTTGTGGGCGGCAGTGCCGAGAAGCTGTACAGCCGCCTTGGCTGGACTCGCGCGGGCGTAATTCCCCGGTATGCGATGTTTCCTGATGGAAGCTGGTGCGGCACGGCAATTTTCTGGAAAGAGATGAAGTGAGAGTCAAAGTAGCGAAACATGGCACGGATGATAGAATTGTCACGTGAAGGAGATTCTGACAGTAACGGTCCTGGTGAATGCCAACGGGAGGATTGTAATTCCCGCTTCATTTCGCAAGGTCTTGGGGATTGCCGCGGGAGACCGTTTGACGCTAAGCCTGGTGGATGGTGAAGCCAAGCTGGCAACACGAAAACAGAAGCTGAAAGAATCTCAGAAGTTGATCCGGCAGTATGTGGGTACGGGCCGAAAGTTGTCTGACGAGTTAGTTGCGGAAAGGCGGAAAGCCGCGCTTGACGAATAGCGCGGTTGCAGATGCGTCGATCGTTCTGGCGCTTGTGTATGGCGAGGAACGGGCGGAGCAGGTTGCGGCGCAATCGGAATATTTTTTACTCAGCGCGGTGAATGCCGCTGAAGCACAATCGGTGCTGGTGAGATCTGGCGTGCCCGGGGAGATTGCTTGGGCCGCGGTTCGGAATGCCGTGGCGGAAGTGATTCCCTTCGATGGGCAGCAGGCGAGGATCGCCGGGGAGCTAAGCAGCACGACGAAACGCCTGGGTCTATCTTTGGGCGACCGGTCCTGTCTCGCGCTGGGAATTGCGCGCGGTTTGCCGGTTTATACAACGGATGAAGCGTGGGTCAATTTGAAGGCCGATGTTCAGGTGCATGTAATTCGGTGAGAGGAGAGAATTAAATCAGATGCCAACTGTAGTGATTGTAGGGCGGCCCAATGTGGGGAAATCGACGTTGTTCAACCGGATTACGGGGGAGCGGCGGTCGATTGTGGGCGATGAGCCGGGGATTACGCGGGACCGCATCCATGGGCAGGCGCAGTTCGATGGCAAACCGTTCGAGCTGATCGATACGGGCGGCATTGTGGTGCAGGACGAAGAGTATATTCCGTCGCAGATTTTGAAGCAGGCGGAGTTTGCGCTGGAAGGGGCGGACCAGATTATTTTTCTGGTGGATGGGCGGTCTGAAATTACGGGGAGCGACCGGGATCTGGCGCAGATGCTTCGCAAGCTGGGGCGTCCGGTGACGCTGGCAGTGAATAAGGCGGATACGGGGAAGAAGCAGGATTTGGCGCACGATTTCTATTCGCTGGGAATTGCAGATATTTACCCGGTTTCGGCAGAGCACAATATCGGGGTAGAAGACCTGCTGGGGCATGTGACGGCGTTCTTTCCGAAGGAAGATACCGAGCCTGAGAAGGGTGTGATTAAGGTGGCGATTATCGGGCGTCCGAACGTGGGGAAATCGACGCTGCTGAATGCGCTGACGTCGAAGGAGCGCTCGATTGTTTCCCCCATTGCCGGGACTACGCGCGATGCCGTAGATGAGCAGGTGACGCACAACGGGCAGGAATATCTGTTTGTGGATACGGCGGGGATTCGGCGCAAAGGCAAGACGCATGAAATGACGGAGAAGCTGAGCGTGATCATGGCGCGGCGCAGCATTCGGATGGCGCACGTGGTGCTGCTGGTGATGGATGCGGAAGCGGGCGTGGTGGGGAGTGATGCGACGATCGGCGGCTATGGCGACGAGGGCGGGCGCGCGATGGTGCTCTGCGTGAATAAGTGGGATTTAATCGGCGAAGGGCATAAGCGGGAGTTTGAGCGCAACCTGCGGGATGATTTGAAGTTTCTGGAATATGCGCCGGTGGAATTTCTTTCAGCCAAAGAGAACCAGGGTGTGAGCGGGTTGTTCAAGGTGATCAAGCGCGTGTACGATTCGGCGAGCAAGCGCGTGACCACCGGCGAGTTGAACCGGTTTGTGGAAAGCCTGCACTTTGAAGAGCGCAAGGTGCTGTATGTTACGCAGGCTTCGATACGTCCACCGCACTTTATTTTCTTCACAGACGGGCAGGGGCCGCTGCATTTTTCGCATGAACGATATTTGATTAATCAGTTACGCAAGAGGTTTGGCTTCGATGGGACGCCGGTGTTATTGACGGTGCGGGGGCGCGCGCCAAAGCGGGAGCGTCCGCGCGGGGTTCCGGCAAAGAAGAAGGGCGTGGTGGCTGCGGGTGGCCGAAGAAGGAAAGGTGAGCCGAGGGGCGATTCCGGTTCGGCAAAGTAGGGGCGTGGTTCGGCCGGAACGAATTCGCACGCGGGATCATCTACTTTAATATGCGAATTCTTGTTGGTTTCCTGGTAGCGGCGTCGGCGTGGGCGCAGGTGGCTTCGATGGTTGTGACGGCGGAAGGACACCGGCAGAAAGCAGTGCCGGAGATTGGTAAGGCCGATGTTGAGGTGTACTTGGGAAAGAACCAGGTGCCGGTAGGGGATTGGCGGCCGGAGCGCGGCGCATTACAGCTTTTGGTGATGATCGACGACGGATCTGACACGGATTTGGGGCTTCAGTTAGACGATTTGCGCAAGTTTATGAGGGCGCAACCGGCGAGTACGGAAATTGGCGTGGATTATATGCGGAATGGGACGACGCTTCCGTTGCATGCGTTTACGCCGGATCACGACGCGGCGGCAAAGAGTTTACGGCTGCCAATTGGAACAGCGGGTGCGGCGGTCAGCCCTTACGTAGCTCTGAGCGAGCGGATTAAGAAGTGGGCACCGTTCGCGGGGCGGCGGGAAGTGTTGATGGTTTCAAGCGGAATCGATTCGCTTTATTATGGCGGCGATTTGCAGAACCCTTACCTGATGCGTGCAATTCAGGATGCGCAGAAGGCGGGAATTCTTGTGCATTCCATCTATTACGGAAGCGCTGGGCATTCCGGGCATTCGTATTATCAGATGAACTTCGGCCAGAGTTATCTGTCACGTTTGGGTGATGAGACAGGCGGCGAAGCTTACTGGCAGGGCTTTCAGAATCCAGTGGCATTTGCGCCGTATCTGGATGATTTGAGTAAGCGGCTGCAGAACCAGTACCGGCTGACGTTTGAAGGCAAGAGCGATCAGAAGGCTGATTTACAGCAGGTGAAAGTGCGAACCG
>JAYTGM010000221.1:0-2023 GCA_043733425.1 Terriglobia bacterium | reverse complement strand
CAAAACGACCCAACGAGGTATTTTCCCGCTGGAAACTCCACGGTATAAAGGCCGTAAACCCGCCCGTATCTTCTTGAATCTGCCTCACAATCTCCAGATGATTCACGCGCTGCTCGTGAGTCTCGCCGCAACCGAACATCATGGTGGCGGTGGTCCGCATCCCCAGTGAATGCGCCGTCCTGTGCACATCAATCCACTCCGCGGTTCCGCACTTCAGCCGGCTAATGCGGTATCGCACGGCGTCATCCAGAATTTCCGCCCCGCCTCCGGGAATGGAATCGAGCCCGGCGTCTCTCAAACGCGCGATAGTTTCGCGTACGGGAATGCCGCTCACCTCGGCAATATTGGCGATTTCCGGCGCGGAGAAGCAGTGTGTATGAATCGTAAACCTTCGCTTGATGTGGCGAAGCAGATCTTCATACCACTCGATTTTCAGATCTGGATGCAGCCCGCCCTGCATTAAAATTCCCGTTCCACCCAGTGAAATGGTTTCGGCTATTTTGGCTGCAATCACTTCAAAATCAAGAAGATAGCCCTCCTTGCTGCCGGGAGCGCGGTAAAACGCGCAGAAGGAACAATACTCCGTGCAGAAATTCGTATAGTTGATGTTGCGGTCGATAATATAGGAGGCGATTCCTTGGGGATGCAGTTTGCGGCGCACCGCATCTGCCTCCATCCCGATTCCGATCAGATCGCTCGATTCGAACCGCTCCAGAGCTTCTTGCCGCGTGAGCATATATTTCAGATTCTAAAGCAACCCAAACAAATCGGCTGATTTCAGAAAAACTTTAGCGGTTTTGAATGATTTCATACATTAAACTGTTGACAACTTCTACTCCTCTCGGTACCATCCATAGCAGCTCTTTAGCTAAGACTTACAATTTCCTCGGAGGAACTATGAAATCACTCGTCACTCTCTCAGCGCTAGTCGCAGCCACTATCGGCTCGGCCGGTGCTTCAGTAGTCCAATACAACACAAACGGCTCCGCATTTAGCAACACCTCAGCAACCGTCGGCAACGGCACCAGCGGCAATGGCACGGTCCTGAGCGTTTCAAATGGCACCGCCGGCATCACCCTCACTTATAATGGACCCGGAGCTCCGCCCACTGCCAACGTCACCCTCGGCTCACCGACGAACCTGAGCTACGGCTACTTCGATCTGAATTACACCGGCTCCGGCACCGTAAATGTCCCCTCGTTCACTTTTACTGTAAACGTGAACGACATAACCACCGGTCTGAGCGGCAATTTCGCGGGATTTGCTACCCCCGCCACTGTTACCGCTACCACGTCAACAATCAATATTTTCTACACTCCGCTCACTTTCACTCTGACTCCGGACAAGTTCGTAATCAACAGCCCGACGGCAATTGTTGCCCCGACGTCCTTACAGGGCCAGGCATCCATTCAGGGTTCTGTTTCGAACACCACCGCACCAGAGCCTGGCACCATGTTCCTGATGGGCGCTGGCTTGATCGGTGTTGCTTTCACCGCTCGTAAGAAGTTTGCAAACCGCGGTTAGTTTTTCCTGTTTCACCCAAAAAGCCCTGCTGAGCAATCAGCAGGGCTTTTTGCGTTTCGGGCTGTCATAATGTCTGCTTGCCTGAAATTCACCACTCTGTTTGCGCTCTGGATTGCCCAGACGCCTGCGCGCTCCATCTGGATGTAGACGCCGCTGGTACCGGTTCGCGTCTGCGCGGTGACCACACTCACCCCGTCACGCGTGGCTTTCTATGCGGCAAGGTGGCTAAGTACCTCCAACTGGAATATTCCCCGCAACGTATCCTCTATCCGCAGCAGCGCACCGGCTCCAAGGGCGAAGCCAAATTCCGGCGCATCGGTTGGGACGCGGCCTTCTCTGAAATTGCGGAACGGCTGCTAGCCATCAGCCGCGAGTGGGGTCCGGAATCCGTATTGCCCTATTCTTACGCTGGCAACATGGGTTACCTGAACTTTCAGGGCATGGATCGGCGCTTTTTCCACCGTTTCGGGGCCTCACGCCTGGACCGCACCATCTGCTC
>JAYTGM010000220.1:0-5853 GCA_043733425.1 Terriglobia bacterium | reverse complement strand
CTGGCGCGGCATTTATGACGACCACGGCCGCGTGATGGCCGCGATGACGTTCAATCAGGATAATGGCGACGCCTGGGAACACGCCGATAATCCGCAATACGAAGAGAAGTACACCAGCCAGGCTTACCGGCTAGGAATTAATTACATTGTGTATGCGATGACGCACTGAGTTGGGGCGTCTGTGGCTGGATGTCGGCACTAAGCTGCGACGTTTACTTCCACGTATCCAAAAATGCAGCTCGGTTCCGGAATAGGTTCTCCCACCTCTCGCCTTGCTTTGAAGTGGCACTCTAAAGCTTCCTGGAAATTTGCCCGCGTTTCTTCTTCCGTGTCTCCTGCAGAAACACAGCCCAGTACGTCCGGAGAATAAGCCGCGTAACCTGTCGAGGACTTCTCAATCACCACTAAATAGCGCTTCAGGTTCATTTGAGACCAAGTTTTTTGAGTGTATCGTACAGGGTTCCCGGTGGCAGTTCCTTTGCAGCGGTGCCCGGAGCTGTGACGACATAGGGAGGTTGTGGATGTTTGAAATTTCGATGGCTGCCCTTCGAGCGTATCTCCCGCCTAAATCAACACTCACGTCACACTTACCGCGCGGCAGGCGAGAAAGACGCAGAGACCAGTCTTTACATGCCGGTTTAGACGGGTACAATCCGGGAAGATCGTGTAGGCCCGCTCCCAAACCTCGCTATTCTGATCACATGCCAAAGCACCCCGCGCCTGCCGATGAGGTCTTTTTGGCCAAACCGCGTAAATCGATCCCGCACGCGTTCGTCCTGGAGGCGCTGGCACCGCTCACTCCCCAAACCCGTCCGCTGTTCGGTTGCCTCGGGGTCTACGTCGGCACTAAGATTGTGCTCGCGTTGCGCGATAAGCCCACGGCAACGTCGAACAACGGAGTATGGCTGGCTACCACCGAAGAGCACCACCAGAGTCTGCGGCGCGAGTTCCCGCATATGCAATCGATTTCCGTGCTGGGGCCGGGCGTGACCGGTTGGCAGATACTTCCGGTGGATGCGCCTGATTTTGAGGAAGCCGCGATTCATGCCTGCGAACTGATCTCCGCCGGTGACCCGCGCATCGGCAAGGTTCCCCGCTCAGGAAACGCTAGGAAACCCGCGAAATAAATCGCCGCTACTTCGGGCTTTCGAGTGCGTATGCCAGGATGCTGTCATCGGTCACCGGATTCCCAAAGAACCCGCCGCCCGTTGAGGTGATCACAACGTACTGCTTTCCGTCCCGCCCCTCATAAGTCATCGGGGTCGCCTGCGCGGCACCGCCCAGTTTCACGGTCCACAGCTCTTTACCGTTCTTCGAATCGAAGGCACGGAAGCGGGCATCGTCGGTTGCTCCCACAAAGACCAGGCCGCCAGCCGTTGCGATGGTGCCGCCATTCCCGGGGCGCCCCGTGTTGCGCTTTCCTTCGGGCAAGCTATCCGTCACGCCCAGTGGCACCTTCCACGCAATCTGCCCGGTGTTCACATCCACCGCGGCCAATTCTCCCCAGGGTGGCTGCTGGCAGGGAAGCTGCTGCGGACTTGTTCCTTTCACGCTGAACCGGCCACCACCGGGAATCCCCTCATAAGGACCATCGGGATCCACGCGATTGCCCTGCCCATTCGCCGCCGCCTGGCCGCTTTTCAGGTCATGATCCTTCAAGCCGGACACCTGTCCCAATTCATTGATATTGGCGAAGAGGAACCCAAGCTGGGGATCAAAGGAGGTGCCGCCCCAATTCACGCCGCCATGGTTCCCCGGAAATTGAACGCGCAGGTGGTTATAGGTGACAGGCAAAAATGGCCCGCCCAGTTCCATGCCTTCCACCAGCGCGGTACACGCCTTTTCTAATTCGGGCGTGACCGTTGCAATGTCAGTTTTGCTGAATGTCATGCGCGCAAGCGGCTCGGGCTTTACGGGAAAAGGCTGCGTCTTCGATGCCCGCTCAAGAGGCACCTGACTGGCGGGGACGGCACGCTCTTCCACGCCGTAGATGGGTTTGCCAGTAACGCGATCCAGCAAAAATACCATCCCGGTCTTATTCATCGCCACCACGGCGGGGATTGTTTTCCCTCCCTGCTTGACGTCGATCAAAGCCGGAGCGCCCGTTAGATCGGCATCCCAGATATCGTGATGCACCACCTGGAAATGCCACAGATATTTTCCTGTGTTCGCATCCGCCGCAACCAGGCTGGAACTGAAAAGGTTATCGCCCGCGCGGTCGCCGCCGTATTGGTCCACCGATGGCGCGCCGAACGGCATGTACACAATGCCGCGTTTCTCATCCACCGTAAGCAGGCCCCAGACATTCACGCCCGCGCGATTCTTCCAGCTATCGCCCGCCCAGGTAGAGTTGTATTTTTCACCTGCCTGCGGAATCGAATGGAAAGTCCAGGCCAGCTTGCCGGTGCGCATATCCCAGGCGCGCACGTCACCGGCGGGCCCATGCGGCGGATTCTCCTGTGAGGTACCGCCGGTAATCACCAGATGCTTGTAGATGACAGGCGGGGACGTCAACGCGTTCCGGCCCGGCAGCCCATGCATAATGGCCGGGGTGTTCAAATTGATCACACCGTTATCGCCAAAAGACGGATTCGGTTTGCCGGTCTTCGCGTCAACAGAGTACAGTTTTCCATCGCTTGAGCCGAACACTACCTGCGCGGGAGTTGCGCCGTCGCCTGCCCAATATTCCAGCCCGCGCGTTGACGGATTTCCGGCAGGAAGCTGATAAGACCAAAGCTCTTGTCCATTTGTGGGATCAACGGCCGCCACGCGCGAATAAGGCGTCGCGACATACATGACGCCGCGAATCACCAGCGGGGTCACTTCGCTGGGACGGAAGCCTGAACCGAATTGCATCCGGCCGGGTCCGCGCGCCGGAGATTCCGGATCATCACCGACAGCACCACCCTGAGTGCGCCCTTCCATCACAGCCGGACCCAAGTTCTTGCTGCCGGCCGTGAACCCCTTCGGCCGCATGTGATACACCCAGGCGACTTTCAATTGGCCGACGTTTTCAGGCTTAATCTGTGTGAGCGGAGAGAACCGCATGGCACCGGAATCGTGACCGTAGGTGCGCCATTCTTTTGCGGGATCGATTGCAGGATCAATCGCGAGATCCTGCACGGGGACGGTATTTTCCTTTGCATTGACCGCGCTCTTGGGCCTTGCCGCGCTTGCCGGGTCCGTTGAAGAGCTGACTGCTTTTCGCACGGAGGGGGAAGACGAACCAGTGGCGCCACGGCCGGCACCATAGAACTTCACGACATAATCCAGGATCTTATTCAGGTCGTCATCGCTGCCCTGCGCACCCAGGTTGACCATCTCGGAAATAGTCTCTTCCCAGCCTTCCTGCCCCTGGCGGAGCGAGACCGCCTGATCGAGCGAGTGGCATTTCGAGCAGAGTTTAACTGTTTCTGCCTTCCCGATTCCTTCCGGAAGAACGACAGCCGGGAGGCTAGCCGCGCACAAGAGTACCCCCGCAAGCTTAATTGGCCAGCCATTGAGAATAGTTTTAACAAAAAATCGCTTCTCGGCCTTATGGTTTGGTGAAGTCGAATGCATTGTGCCCCCGTAAAGCCATCTTAGTAGAGTGGCGGTAAGAGTTTGGGCTTCGTTACACCAGGAGCAAACAGGGGGATCTGGTTACACCAAGCTCACCCGTCCTAATAGAACTTTGGAAATTGGGGATGGGTAAGACTCGAGTGAGCAGTAAGCTTATGTGGGTGCTCGCGTTCATATCAATTCCTGGCTGAGCGTAAATTCCGAAGTTAGCGAACTCAATGAACCTTTTCATCCCCGAGAAAACGAACTTGCCCGTGATCCAGGGGCTACGGGGAATAGCGGCTTTATCCTGCCGAATACCGTGTACCGGCGGGATACTCAGTCCGCAATTTCTGGGCTTTTATGGCGAAAGAGCTGATCCGTGTGGAATCGCCCTACTTGTTCTCGATTGCCTTGATAATTTCGCTTTGGGCGGCATTTTTCGCAGGTTCAAGCCTTTTCATTCACACGGGCCTTTTGCCTCAGCTCGCTCCCATCTTCCTGGTTGGAATAGCCGGATTGCTGCGCATGTCTGGTTTGGCTTCCCGGCTTGAATTCGCCGGGGTTGTCTTGATCGCGGCTGGTCTTGGCTATCAAAGCACGTCGCAATACGAGGTGCTGGCGGCGCTTGCAACTCTTACCTGTATCATGTTGGTGAAAAGCGTACCCGTGCCGCTTCTGCTGATTGGTGATCTCAGCTATTCTCTTTACCTGCTTCATGAGATTATCGGCCGCCGCGTAATTCACCATGCCAGCCGATTCTTTCCTCCTCGTTTCGCGGAAGGGCTTCCGGTGCTGGCTCTCTTGATTTTGATCGGAGCAGCTTTCCTCATGTATCGGGGTTTAGAATTGCCCGCGAAACGGCTGGCAGGAAAAATCCGCTACAAAAAGCCACTGATGGACGATAAGAAAATCCTGATATCAGTCCCGCAGGGTTGAAGCCGGGACTGATTCTTTCGCAGCGTGGCCCGTTTGCCCGAACACCCTCTATTTCAGCACCGGCCGGAGTACACGTTCAAATTCAGCGGCTTGGCGCATGAAACCCAGGTCGGTGGGGTGTGAACCATCCACTGTACCCTCGCCGTCGCTGCCCAGCAGGTTCGCTCCTTCCAGATAATAAAGCTGCGGCACATTGTCCGCTTGCAGTTGGGCAAAGGCTTCGCGCAGAGCGGCGTGATTCGCCTCGTTTGCTTTGCGCCGGGTTTCCACCAGGAATCCGGTCTGGATGTTGCGATCTTCGACAAGCAGAATGGGCGTATCAGGATGAGCCTCCCGCAACAGTTTTACTCCAGGGACCGTCCGGTCAGTGACCAGTTGCGCGCCCATGTTGGGCAGGCAATCCAGAACGAATACCGCCGGATCGAGTTCCGCCACAAACTGCAGGACTTCCTTTTCCATGCGCCCGTTGCCTGAGAAGCCAAGGTTGATTACCTCGCGATTAAACGTCCGCCCCAGCATCGCCACATGCGTCATGCCTGACCGGGACGCCCCGATTCCATGTGTGATGGACGTTCCGTAGAAGACGATGGGTTTTGAGCCGGCAGCCCGCGCGGGACCTGGCTTGATGGTGCTCCCCTTCGGCACGCCGAATTCGAGTGACGCCACGCCATTGCGTAGTGGCAAATAGACCATGAACTCGCGATCCGTCGCGGGTATGCCATCGGCCAGCACTGCGGCGGTGTCGGGAAATTTCGGTTGCCCCACGCCCAGCCAGCGCCACTTGCCGGCGTCCGTCTTGGCGTAGAGATCCAGCCCGCTGGAGGCGATCGCCGTAATGTTTGCTCCCGCCAGATTCTTATTGGTGATGGTCCAGCGCGCGTGGATCTTTGTTGTCGAAGCCGTGAAACGTACCAGCGCTCCCGCCGAATCGTGGCTCAGATTCCACACGGGCGTAGGCACCACGCCTTCCGCCCTTCCAGGCAACCGGTCATAGGGCAGTTTCACATCTTTGAACCCAAGGCCTTCCACGGTCAGCTTCTTCGCGTCCACCCACTCCACCTCAGCTTCCGGGGTAGCTGTCTGAGCCAGCAAGGGAATGCTGGTTAAGGCCAGGACAAACTGTCTACGATTCATGTGGCAATCATTCTATCGAGAGGGGCTGTCGTTCGCCTGCAGATCGCCCAGCGCATACTGAATTCCGGCACGCAGATGTTCCAGCATGGGTGTCATGGCATACACCCGATCACTGTGTCCGTGGCCTTCATAGAACACGCGCCCCCGCCCTTCCCGGCGGATATAGCTCAAGGCATAATCTGAATCTGTCCGCGGAGACGGTTCTTTCGCCTTATCGGCGGGACTCATCTTGCCGTAATC
>JAYTGM010000219.1:0-5873 GCA_043733425.1 Terriglobia bacterium | reverse complement strand
GGCACAAATCCATTAAGGCTTACAACAAGAGCGAAGCCGATCAACTGGATGGCAAGACTCAGGTTCATTTCGTTCGTGAGGGCAACCAGCTTATCGTTCGGACCGATCAGCGTTCCGCGATAGACGGGCAGAACCTGACCACTGACATGGAAATTCAGGTTCCCCGAAGAATGAGCGTGGAAGCACGGGGGCGGTCCGGTGATCTCACGCTGAATTCGCTTACGGGTTTGGTGGATATTTCGAGCGAGCGCGGCGATATCCGTCTGACCGATATCGGCGGCAATGCCCGTGTGGTGGTATCGCGTAGCGGCCTGGTTCGCGCCACCGGCCTAAAAGGCAATCTGGATGTGGAAGGGCGCGGCAGCGACGTTCAACTGGAGAATATCTCCGGCCAGGTTGCCATTAGCGGCTCCTATTCAGGCACGCTGGAATTCAAGAATCTGGCGCAGCCGCTGCACTTTGAGAGCGAGCGCACAACGTTACGGATTGCGCAGATTGCCGGCACCTTTACGATGGATCTGGGCGATATCCGCGCCAGTCATCTGGTTGGCCCGGTCAAGCTCAAGACGCGCTCCCGCGATATTCATATCGAGGATTTTTCCGACGCCATGGATATCGAGGTGGAGCACGGCGATATAGGTTTGATCCCTTCAAAACTACCGCTGGCCCGCATCGATGTAAGGTCCCACAATGGCAACGTGGACCTGACCCTGCCGGAGAATGTGGATTTCAATCTAAATGCGAATACCAGACAGGGCGAGGTGACAAACGATTACGGGGCTTCTATCCGCTCTGAGGTGCAAGGACGCTCCGCTTCGCTCCACAGCGTTTCGGCGCGGGGCCCGGCGATCAATATCGCGACCGACCGGGGCACGGTCGTGGTCAAAAAGAACTAATTTCCGTTCCGGGCTTCTTTCCCTGTTCGTCTTTGCGGATTAATTCCTGGATGTAGTCAGTCACGCTGCTATAGCGGCCAACGCCCACCTGGCTATCGACAAACTGCTTGAGTTCGTTCGAAAGAGAGATGCTCATGATATGCATCGCATCTTCCTGATCTGCGACTTCCACATGTTTCACCAGAACGAAAAAACGTGTATCGCAGTTCATGCAGCGATACGGCAACTGGCTCTTGAGCCGGCTTTTGATCCAGGATGTGAAATCTTCATGCCGGGACCTTCTCAGTAAAATGGACCTGCACTTCGGGCACGCCGCGGAGAGTTTTTCGTGTTCCATACTGGCGCACGTAAGCTTACCAGAAGCTGACGATGTCACTTCTTTTTGGTATCGGGCTGTCCCGGAGCACTTGTCTCAGCGGTTTTAGCGCCAGGTCCGCCAGCTTCTTTCTTCTGGTCACGCTCCGTCACGCCCTTCTTTCCTTCTCTTCTCATGGATTCCAGCGCAGGCGAACCAGGGTCCGCGGCACCGTGACCCGGATAGCCGGATTCTGAGACGCCCGTTTGGGTATTACTGCGGGATTGTCGTGAGCTCCACCCGCATCCGAGCGAGCAAGAGAGTAGGGCACCGGCGGCGACAACGGACAGATACCGGGCAAAGGCTAAATTCTTCATCTTTAAAATTATTATACGTGTTCAAAAAAGTCCCATGTCTCTTTTGCGCAACGTTCCCAGGTGAAATGCTGGGCACGGGCTAAGGCGAGATTTTTGAGCGTCAGGCGACGGCTGGGTGATGTGAGGAGCCGTTCCAAGCCTGCGCGGATTTCGGCGGTGCTCAACGGGTCTACCAGTTCCGCCGACCCGGCAGTTACCTCGGGAAGAGATGAGACGTTTGAGGTAAGCACCACGGTACCGGCGGCCATGGCCTGAGCAACGGGGAATCCGAAGCCTTCGTACAACGAGGGATATGCAAAAACAGTCGCTCCGGCTGTAAGCCCCGGCAGCAATCGTTCAGGAACGTACCCTAAGGTTCGAATGCCTGGGGGATGAGATTCCAAGCGCGCCATGGTCCCTTCGCTGCGCCAGCCGCGTGGTCCGGAAATTACCAGATCGAACTCTTCGCGAATGTTCATGGGCAACTGTTCGTAGGCATCCAGAAGCCGATCAAGATTTTTGCGCGGTTCGATGGTGCTGACGAAAAGAATGTAAGGCTTGACCAGGAGATAAGCGTTCCGCGCGGCTGCAATTTCAACTTCCGGGGGACTGAAATATTCGGGAGCGACCCCGTGATGGATGGCGCGGACCCGGACTGGAGATAGGTTGAGCCAGCGGATTGCGTCGGCGCGGGTAGCTTCGCTGGGGGTGATGACGGAATCGGCGCGGCATACGGTGCGATGCGCCCAGCGCTTGTCATTAGCAACTGTAGCCGGAGTATGGAGTTCCGGATGTGACCACGCGGTCATGTCATGAACTGTTGTGGTGAGCTTGCAATTCCGCGGAGGGTTGCGAACCTGATTCGAAGCATGGAAAAGATCGAAACGGCTTCCCAGTAAATCCAGCACCGGGTTGTGGCCGGTGTTCGCAAAAAGCACGAGAGCGAAGCGCCACGCGGTACTGACCGGTCCGAGAATAGACCCTTCATGATGAAGTGACTCCGCCCCGTCCAGAAAAGGGAAGGCGCTGATTTGGTTCGGACCAGCTATGTTGCGAAGGCTGCGGTACAGCGCGAATAAGTAGGCTTTTACACCGGCGCTTCGCACCAGAAACGGGAAACAATCCAGACAGACCCGCATTACGTACGCGCGGCCTCTTGCAACAAGGCAAGCGTGGCTCGGGCCGCTGCCGTCCATGAGAACTGAGAGGCGCGGACAGGTCCGGCTGCGTGAAGACGCGCCCGCTCGGCCTCATTCGTGGCCAGGGTCTCCATGCAATCCGCAAGTGCGCTTCTGTCGTCCGGGTCAAACAGAAGAGCAGAGCCGCCCGCGATTCCCGCCATGGGTTCCAGGTTGGCACAAGCAGTGGGGAGACCAGCAGCGAGGGCCTCCAGAATGGGCATTCCAAAACCTTCGAAGCGCGAGGGATAAACAAAGGCGCGCGCCCCTGCAAAGAGCGCGTACAGGTCCGCCCGGGGAATCCAGCCGGTGAATGTCACATGCTCGCTTAGCCCGAGCGATTCGCGCAGCTTTTCGAGCGGTTGCGTGTGGAAGCCCTTGAGCCCCGCGATGATGAGCCGGTAATCAGGATTCGCACGAGAGAACAGCAGGAAAGCGTGAAGAAGACTATCCAGGTTCTTGTGGGGATGCAGAGTGGAAACGGCGAGGAGATAGCGCTGGGTGGGATTTGCTTGCTTGAGAGTAAAAAATGCAGGGTCCACACCGTGCGGCACAACGCGAACCTTAGCGGCGGGCAGGTGGTAAAACCGGTGCAAATCAGCGCCGGTCGCGTCGGAAACAGCAATCAGCAGCCGTGACCTGTGTGCGGCACCGAAGAGCATGGCACGCCAGACTGGAAGATCGAACCAGCGAAAGTATTCGGGATGGCGCTTGTGCTGCAGATCATGAAAGACCGTCACTTGGGGACAACGGCAAAAGAGAGGTGCCGTGAACCCTGGATTGAACAGGACGTCGATACGCTGGGACGCGGCAGAAATGGGGAGAGCGGTTTGTTCCCACAAGATCCTTGCCGGCCTGTTTGCCGCACTCACTCGTTGGGGCAGAACGCTAAAGTTTTGCGCCCCCCCAGGCACGAGAGAACTGCCGGTTTCGCGATTCGTCCATATTAGATATTCGTTCTGGCGGTCTATATCGGCGAGCGCGGAAAGAAGATGGCGCAGGTAAATTTCAGTTCCACCGACGCCGCCGGGAATCAGGTAGAGCGCATTGATTCCGATTCGCAATCAGTGTGCTTGCCCTTGCAACTGACGCAACAAGAGCTGCGCGGATTCGTCTGTCGGTTGCGTTTCCACAATCATTTGCACGTTCTGAATCGCCTCTGGAATCCGGTTCATGGCCTGCAGGATGCGGGCCCGGTAAAGATAAGTAACCATGTACGTGGGATCGATCACCTGGCCCTTCATAAGCGCGTCCATGGCCTCATCCACTTTGCCTTGGCGGGCGTAAAGAACGCCCATGGAAGCCCATGCCTGGGCGGTGGGTTTATCGCGGAGCGATTCCTGCATTTTGGCGATTGCCTGCGCCGGCTGATGATCGCACTCAAAAGCGAGCGACCAATTCATTAGCAAGGCGTAATCGGGCTTTTCGATTTCCGAAGCTCGGCGGTAAGCATCTACAGCCGCATGGCACCGGCCCGCGCGAAATTCCGCCACTGCCAGACCGAACTGCACACGCTGTTTACCGGGTGCCTTCTCTGCTGCGTCTTCCCATAAATTTAACGACGAGCTCCACACGTTGTTGCGTGCCCAAGTTGCAGTTGCCAGGATCATCAGCAGAGCCAGAGCGAGCACAACTGTGTAGCGGAAGCGCCGTAGAGCCTCAGCCACGATGAAAAGCAGCCCAACCATAGGAAGATACAATCGGCGATCCGCCATTACATCCTTAATAGGAATGATGGAGCTGGTGGGCAGCAGGATGATTACAAAGAGCAGAAACCCGAACGACGCTAGAGGATAGCGCTTGCGGAAGACGATCGCGACCCCAATCAAGGCTAAAATCCCGAGCAGCGCAAACGCCGCGCCATGATCGAACAAGGATCTCGAAACCGGGAAATCATGGTCGGCGGTTTGCCATAAGGGAAGCACGAACTGGGTTAGATAGAAGAAAAATCCTCGGCACTGGGTGAAGAAGTATTGGTACCAGGTGAACTCTTTCAGGTTGAAGCCGATGCTCACCGTATCGCGGCTGATATATCGCGCGACAAAGATGCTTCCGACGGCACCCAACACGGCTATCGGCAAATACAAGCGCCAGTTCCGGCGTATGCCGGACGTGGCCGGTGCTGCCGGGTGAAAAAAATAGTCAGTCAACAAGAGCACCGCCGGCAATGTGATGGTGTGTTCTTTCGTTGCGACCGCGGCAGCGTAGAGCGTCAGCACGCCTAGGGAAACCGGCCAGGAGATAGCGGCTTGCCTGCGATAGAGGAACAAGGCCCATGCGAAAAGGAAAAGTACGGCACCCATGCTTTCGCCGCGCTGCGCCACGTAAGAAACTGCTTCAGTCTGCATGGGGTGGAGAAGGAAAATTACAGCGCAAAGTGCAGCGGCAGCGTTCCGGCGCGCCTCAGGAAAGCCAGCCAGGAGCAGGATCTTGCGGACAACGGCAAAGAGTACCGCGGAAGCCGTTAGATGAAAACATAAGTTGACCAGGTGATAAGGGAATGGTTCAACGCCACTGAGATGCAGATTGATCCAGTAAGTGAACATCAGTAAAGGCCGGACGCTAAGCCATTGTGTGAGAGGAATTGCGATAGCGCCAGGCTGCAGAAAAGGCAAATGCAAATCGTCGAAAACGAATTCGCCGTGAAGAGCGGGAGAGTAAGCCAGGATGGCGATGACTGCTGCCAGGATCGCGAGCGCCGGTAACCACCACGAACGGTTTGCCACAGGCTGAGGTGCCAGCGGCAAATCTAGAACCCTGCTCTGCTTGCGGTCCCTTGCGGAAACTCGTTTCACTGACCGGGACCTTTACCGTTTTGCAGGTAAAATTCAAGGATCGCCAAGCGTTGAGCGAGAGCGATATTATCATCTTTCAGTTTGGAAATAATGACCGAAATCCGGAAGAAGACAAGCAGAAAAACCGCGCCCGCAATCAGCACCAGCGCGACGGGAGCGTAAGTCAGACCTAGTACGCGCGCCGCATATTCCAGCCCCACGGGGCTTAACGAAACTCCCAGCAAAGCAACGGACGCAATCAGCCAGGCAACGGAGTACTCCACCCGGATGTGGGCGCGCCTCACTGACCCCAGAACCAGCAGGATTAGCAGGACGCTTAGTCCCGTAGTCCAATGTAAAAGGCGATCCAAGCT
>JAYTGM010000218.1:0-5874 GCA_043733425.1 Terriglobia bacterium | reverse complement strand
TTCGCGGATATCAAGATTCTACTTATCAGCCACACACATGACGATCATGCGGCGGGCGCGGCGCTGGTGAAGAAGCTTACCGGTGCGAAGTTCATGGTGATGGAGGGCGATGTAGCAGAAGCTACCGCCGGGGGACAGGGGGATTTCCACTATCCTTCCATGCGCTGGCCGTCTACACCAGTCGACCGTACGCTGCACGATGGCGACACGGTGCGCCTGGGAAAAACAACTCTGACCGCGCATCTGACTGCCGGGCACACGAAAGGTTGCACCACCTGGACGTTACCGGTGACTTCGCAAGGTAAGACGTGGAATGCCGTGATTGTGGGGAGCCCGAACGTAAACGCAGGGTATCGTCTGGTGGGCAACACCCTTTACCCGAACATCGCGGAAGATTTCGCGCGGACCTTTGTGACGTTGAAAGCTTTGCCTTGCGACATTTTCCTGGGAGCTCACGGCGCGTATTACGGGATGGCTGAGAAATACAAGCAGTTTTCAACCAAAGGGGAAGAGGTGTTCCGTGATCCCGAGGGTTACAAGCGCTATATCGACAACCGCCAGAAGGCATTCGAATCCGAACTTGCGAAGCAGAAGAAGCAATAGGCTAAAGCCGCCAGCAGTTCCGCGATGGTGCGCTGGGTTACGGGGTCACGCCAGTCAGGAGCCAAATCGGCTAACGGAGCAAGCACGAACCGCCTCTCCCGCAAACGCGGATGAGGAATCTGCAACCCAGGCAGGCGAATGACTTCCGATGCGTAAAACAGGATGTCGATGTCAATGGTACGCGGGCCGTTTTTGCAAGTGACTTTCCGCTTCATCGACGATTCGATTTTTTTGAGTAGAGAAAGCAATTCCAACGGAAGCAGTTCCGTTTCCGCTTCCACCACCGCGTTCAGGAAGAGCGGCTGTTCCCGGAACCCTTCAGGCTCCGTTTCATAGATGGGGGAAAGCTTGATTACCTGAATGTTGCTCGCGTTCAGATGAGTGATCGCGGTTCGGATTTGCGCTTCGCGGTCGCCAAGATTCGTGCCGAGCCCTAGAAAAATTCGCTTCAAAATAGTTCTGGCTGCGCTCCCGGCTGCCAGCGGCGTTCGACATGGAAGTAATCGAAAGCGCGCTCAGTGGCAACACGTCCGCGCGGGGTTCGGTGCAGGAAACCAAGCTGGATCAGGTATGGTTCGTAAACTTCCTCAATGGTTTCCGGCTCTTCATTCACGGAGGCCGCGATGGTATTGATGCCGACGGGCCCGCCGCGATATTTCTCCAATACCGCGCGCATGATTTTTTGATCGATCTCATCCAGGCCGTGGCGATCTACTTCCAACAGGTCGAGCGCGATACCTGCAGTTTCAACCGTGATATGGCCGTTGGCCCGGACTTGGGCGTAGTCCCTCACCCGGCGAAGAAGACGGTTGGCAATGCGCGGCGTGCCGCGGCTGCGGCGCGCAATCTCAGCCGCACCTTCGGCGTCTACGCTGACGCTCAGCAAACGGGCTGAACGTGTGACGATCAGAGTCAATTCCTCCACCGAATAATGATTGAGGTGCAGGTGTAGCCCGAAGCGGCCCCGCAGCGGCCCGCTCAACAAGCCTTGTCTGGTGGTGGCACCGACGGCTGTAAATCGCTGGATGGGTATCCGCATGGTGCGGGCACCCGGTCCGGAACCGATCAGCAGATCCAGTTGAAAATCTTCCAATGCGGAATACAGCATTTCTTCCACATCGGGCAGCAGGCGGTGAATCTCATCGATGAAGAAGACCTGACGCTCCTGAACATTCGTTAGAACCCCGGAAAGATCGAGTTTTTTCTGCAGAACGGGTCCTGAGGTCTGATCGAATGCCACTTCCAATTCAGCCGCGATGATGGATGCCAGAGTGGTTTTTCCAAGACCCGGAGGACCATACAAAAGGACGTGGTCCATCGCCTCCCCGCGATGCCGGGCGGCTTCTATGGCAATAGCCAAATTTTCCTTCAGTTTGGTTTGCCCGGTAAAATCTTTCAGCTTGCGCGGGCGTAGGCCAACTTCAAACTGGGCATCTTCCGCATCCGGGGCACCGGAAACCATTCGCTGCTCCGACATACTTTCAGCCTACCGAACAAATTCCAGACTGCGGCGGAAGAGCGGTTCGAAATTTGCCTCCACGCCGGCAGCTTTGGCTTTGCGGACGGCCAATTCGGCCGCGGGCCGCGCGCAACCCAGATTCAACAGTGCGGAGAGTACATCTGTCTCTACGGAGTCGAAGGCCGGTTGGGCGGCGGTTCCTTCCGGTGTAGGAGTCAGGATCAACTTGTCGCGAAGTTCCAGCACCATGCGCTCAGCGGTTTTCTTGCCAACCCCGGGAATCCTAACCAATTGTTCAAGCAAGCCATTCCGAATAGCCGCGGTCAGATCGGGTGCGTTGAGGCCAGACAGAATCTTAATCGCCAAAGTGGGCCCGATGCCGCTGACGCCGGTCAGCTTTTCAAAGAGCATCTTCTCTTCCTGCGAAACAAACCCAAATAGCGCCAACGCGTCTTCGCGGACATGCGTGTGAACGCGAAGGCGCACCTCCTGCCCTATTTCAGGCAGGGCGGTATAGGTTGAGACCGGAATCGTCAGGTCGTAACCGACTCCGCCCGCGTCAACAATGGCTTGGTTGGGGTGTTTTTCGAGTAAGATACCGCGCAGCAGTGCGATCATTTTGTAAAAATGGTTATGGTGTGTTCCGCAACTATTGTAAAGTGCAGGGTTCGCTGAATGGCGCGCCGCCGTTTTTTCGTGGATGTGGTGCGGGATGGACAGGCGGAATTGCTTGGCGATGAGGCTCACCATCTGGCGCGCGTGCTGCGCGCTGAAACCGGGCAGCAGTATGAGGTTTCGGATGGCACAGCGGTCTACCTGGCGGAGATTCGCGAGGCTGGAAAATCCGCGGTGCGGTTTCGCATAGTGGAGCAGCTCGCTTTGCAGGCTCCTCTTCCGCCTCTGAAACTTTACATGGCTCTCATTAAGTTCGACCGATTCGAATGGGTGGTGGAAAAGGCGACGGAATTAGGGGCGACGGCCATTGTCCCCGTGGAATGCGCCCGCTCGGAAGCAGGGCTCATGGCCGCGTCAGTGAAACGTTCCGAGCGGTGGCGGAAAATTGCCCAGGAGAGCAGCCAGCAGGCACGGCGCGTTGCATGTCCCGTGATCGGTGCGGCCGTTCCTGTAGCCCGCTTAATGACAAACGGTATGAGTTGCCGGCTGGAAGAACAGAGCGGCGCGGATCTGTTACATCAGGTACTGGGCGGCGTTTCAAGGGAAGCCGGTGTCAGCCTTCTCATCGGCCCTGAGGGCGGCTGGACTGATAATGAGCGTAGCCAGCTGGATGGAGCCGGGTGGCGGCGGGCTTCACTGGGGCCGCTGGTGTTGAGAGCAGAAACCGCGGCCATTGCGGCGCTCGCGATTGCCGGTCAGCAACTCGGTTCCGCGTTTTAAATTCCATGCACACCCTCATGCAGCCCACGGAACTGATCATGCTAGCGCCGCTGCTAGCCGCACAGGTGGTGATTGTATTCCTGCTTTGGCGGAGGTTGAGACCCCGCTTGCCCGCAATTGCCAAGGCGGTGTTCTGGGTTGCGGTAGTCAGCCTATTCGGTTTGGGGCTTGCGGGCATCTTTCTGGGTATCGTAAGGGAGTCAGCCGCTTGGTACCGGGATGTTCGGACGGTTACGTATTTGTGGCTCCTGGCTTCCGCGCCTGCTCTGGTGATTTATGGGATATACAGGTTTATTGAGGCACGCCTTCAGGTTGAGACTGACCGAAACCGCCGCCGATTACTCCGGATAGCGGGCGTGGCGGCGGTGGCGGCACCCTTCGCGGTAGAAGGGTGGGGCGCGTTCGTGACTCGCTTCAATTACAAGGTTGAGGAAGTGAACCTGCCTGTCGTGGGATTGCACCCGGATTTAGAGGGGCTTAAGATACTCCAGCTCAGCGACATCCACCTGAGCCGCTTTCTGAGTGTGCGCGAACTGGCGCGCGTAATTGATGCCTCGAATGAGCTTCGGCCTCAAGTCGCCTTGATGACGGGCGACCTGATCTCCAGTTGGGGCGATCCGTTGGACGATTGTATTGCTCAATTGAGCCGCATTAAAGCTGATTCGCCGATGCTAGGCTGCCTGGGAAACCATGAAATTTACGCCCAGGTGGAGCGTTACACGGAAGTACAGGCTGCGCGAAAAGGTATGGTATTTCTGCGTCACGAAAGGCGCGGACTGCAGTTCGGGAAGGGAGTGCTGAATGTGGCTGGCATCGATTACCAGCCATTTACTCTGCGAGGCCAGTATTTAAGAGGTGCGCAGAATTTGATCATCCCGGACGCGACAAACCTGCTGCTCTCCCACAACCCGGATGTGTTTACCGAAGCACCAGAACAGGGATGGCAGGCAATGGTTGCGGGCCACACGCATGGCGGGCAGGTCACTCTAGAGATTCTGAAGCAGACAGTAAACCCGGCACGTTTTCTGACGCCTTATGTTTCAGGGCTTTATGTAGAACGCGGCGCCACCTGTTACGTCACACGAGGCATCGGAACAATCGGCATTCCAGCGCGGGTGGGTGCCACACCCGAAATTACTCTCTTACGGCTACGGAAAGCATAGTGCGCTATTTGGTTATCAGCGATATTCATGCAAATTGGGAAGCGCTGGAAGCTGTCCTGAATGCGGCGAAAGGCGGCTATGACTGCATTGTGTGCTTGGGAGATTTGGTAGGTTACGGTCCAGATCCGAACCGGGTGGTGGAATGGGCACGAGCCAGTGTTTCGTTAGCGGTTCGCGGAAACCATGACCGCGCCTGCGTTGACCTGATCGGCCTCGATGAGTTCCGGGATGTGGCGGTTGAATCCGCTCTCTGGACCAACCACAACCTGACGGAGCAGAATTCAGCGTACTTGCGAAGCCTGCCGCCCGGACCGTTAACGGTAGAGGATTTCGGAATTGTGCACGGTTCGCCACGGAATGAAGACGATTATTTGGTGGAACCGCACGAAGCCGCCGAAGCGTTAGCATTTGTGCAGAACCGCATCACCTTCTTTGGACACACTCATCTGCAAGGCGGCTTTCAAACCCGCAAGGGAAAAGTGACTTCGCTGAAGATTCCTGAAGGGCCCGCGGAGTTCGATTTTGAACCTGACGCGGAATACCTGATCAACCCAGGGTCAGTAGGGCAACCGCGAGACCGGGTCCCGCTTGCCGCGTATCTTCTGTTTGCTCCTGGCGAAGGATTCGTCAAGTTTGCAAGAACAAGCTACAAGATCGCCGCAACTCAAAAGAAAATCAAGGCAGAGGGCTTACCCTCCATGCTGGCCGATCGTTTAACGATCGGCCAGTGAATTAAATAGCTTCAAGGGCGGCTACAGTCTGCCCATCAGTAGCAGAACCACTAAGATCAGCACGACTAAACCTAGCCCGCCGCTAGGCATATAGCCCCAGGAATTGCTGTACCCCCATGTGGGTAGCGCACCTACTAGCGCCAAAACTAAAATGATCAAAAGAACGGTTCCAAGCATCGTATTTACTCCTTGCATGGCTACGTAGCAATTGCAGTACCGGAAGCGGGTGGCGGATCATACCGTTCGGCGTACACCTTGGTGAATTCCGCTCCAAAAAAGAAAACTTGTGACGAGTAGTAGACCCACACCAGAAGCACGACCAAAGACCCAGCCGCACCGTAAGCGGAACCCACGCTTGCTTTTCCCAAGTAAAGCCCAATCAACGACTTGCCGGCGCTAAACAGGATTGCTGTAAACAGAGCTCCAATTCGAACGTCGCTCCATTTCACCGGCACGTCGGGAATATATTTATAGATCAGCCCAAACAGTAAAGCTGTTACCAGGATCGAAATCAACGGTTCTA
>JAYTGM010000217.1:0-5889 GCA_043733425.1 Terriglobia bacterium | reverse complement strand
TGCCGATTGCCACTTGAATCATGCCTGCCGCGAGCCCGCGCTTGAATTGGGCTTTGTCTTTGCTGGAACCGGTAAGCAGGTTCACTTGGTAGCCCAGCTTTTTGAAGAGCGGCTGGAGCGAGAAGTAATGCTGGGTAGCGAGGATTTCCGTGGGAGCGAGCACTGCGGCCTGATACTTGTTCTCCACCGCGATGACTATGGCTTCGGCGGCGACAATGGTCTTGCCGCTGCCGACATCGCCATGCAGCAGGCGATTCATGGGGCTAGGCGAGCCCATATCGTCGGCGATCTGCTTAAACACATTGATTTGCGCACGCGTCGGCTTGAATGGCAGCAGCGTCTTGATGCGTTCGCGGATGTGCTCATTGCGTTCAAACGCAATGCCAGGCACTAAGCGGGCCTTGCCCTTCTTGAGTTCGAGGCCGCATTCGAGCCAGAAGAACTCTTCAAGGATGAGCCGGAAGTGCGCGGCGGAACGGAAGCTGTTGAGCAGCCGCAGGTCCGCTTCGTGCGGAGGGAAATGGATCTGGCGAAGCGCGGTATCAAGCGGCAGCAGCTTGAGCGAATGGCGAAGCGCTTCGGGGAGTTCGTCGGGAATAGGGGGCAGCTGGGAGAGGACCGAATTCATCAGCGTGCGGAGAATGCGCGTGTTCACCTTGCCCGCGGCTTCGTAGATGGGAACGATGCGGCCGGTATGCAGCCCGAAATCCGTGTCGTCATCTCCGGAGAGCGATTCGAGTTCGGGGCGCATAATCTGGAGTTCGCCGCGGTAGGAATCGAACTCCACTTTGCCGAAGAGAGCGAACTTCATTCCGGGCAACAGCTTGTCAGCGAGATAGGCTCCGTTGAACCACTTGCAGAGCAGGATGGCGCGGGATTGGTCTGTGAATTCAGCTTCGAATAAGCCCAGGTTGCGTCGGCGGAAGCCCGAGACTTTGGTCTGGCGGACTTCGGCAAGCACGGTGGCCATTTCACCTGGGGCAAGCTGGGCGATGGTTTTCACGTTGCTGCGGTCTTCGTAGCGAAAAGGAGGGTAGTGGAGCAGGTCTTCCACGGTGCGCAGGCCTTTCAGTTCCAGCATGGCGGCACGTGCCGGGCCGACACCGGTCAGGGAAGCTAGCGGGGAGTCTAGAGAGAGGGGCAACTGCGCTTGACGGCTTTAGTGAGGAAGGCGCGCTTCGTGACCGGCGAGAATCTTGGAGATGGCTTCGAGCTGATGTTCCACGCGCTCAAAACCAAGATCGATCTTCGCCTCTAACTTGCTCTCCAAAAGTTTGATCATGGCGCGCAACGCTTCTTTAACATTCGCGATCCGGCTGTTGCCCAGGAAAAATAGGCCGAGTGGAATCAAAAATGAGATTGCAAGCGTCAGGATTTGAGTGTCGTTCATCGCGCGGCCAACTGCTATCAGTGTACAATGCCGCCATGCTACTTTTCCGTGCGGCGCTGGTGCTTTGTGCGTTGCCATTGCTTGCACAACAGGAACTAAAATTGGGGATAGTAGGGACCGACACTTCCCACGTAATTGCGTTCACCAAGATGCTGAATGACCCGGCTTCTCCGGATTATCTGCCGGGTGCCCGCGTGGTGGCGGCTTATAAGGGCGGCAGCAAGGATTTGCCGGAGAGTGCAAGCCGCGTGGATGGGTACGCGACAGAACTTCGGACCAAGTGGGGTGTACAGTTTTATTCCGATATCGCGACGCTTGCCAAACGGGTGGATGCGGTGATGCTGACCAGCGTGGATGGACGCGTTCATCTGGAGCAGGCGAAGGCGATTATCGCGGCAAAGAAGCCGCTGTTTATCGATAAACCGCTGGCGGCTACTCTGGCCGATGCACGCGAGATTGCGCGGCTGGCGAAAGAAGCAGGGGTGCCGTGGTTCAGTGCTTCGAGCTATCGTTTCGGGGAGCTGGGGACCAGCATGAAGTTTGAGGATGCGCGCGGAGTGACTACGTGGGGACCGGGTCCAATTGAAGGGCATCATCCGCTGGAGTTGGCTTGGTACGCAATCCATCCTATCGAGTTGCTCTATACGTTGATGGGGCCAGGTTGCGAGACTGTGACACGCGCCGTGGGCAAGGATGCAGATGTGGTTACCGGGATCTGGAAGGACGGACGTATTGGGACGGTGCGTGCGCTGCGGCCATATGGGACTTATGGTGCCGTGGTGTTTCGTGAGAAGACCGTGGTGGAGAGCAAACCGAATACAGTAGAAGGCTATCGGCCCCTGCTGGTGGAAATTGTAAAGTTCTTTGAGACCAAGCAAGTGCCGGTAAGCAACGAAGAGACGCTGGAGATTTTTGCCTTTCTGGATGCGGCGCAACGGAGTAAGGCAGCAGGCGGCGCACCAGTGAAGCTGCAGTAGCGGTGCTACGCCAGGATTTGCATTCCGGCGTCGACAAAAATGGTATTGCCGGTCACGCCGCGGCCAAGATCACTGGCTAGGAAGACGGCTGTGTCGGCTACTTCGGCGGGATCTGTGTTGCGGCGGAGAGGTGCTTTGTCAGGCACTGCATTCAGCATGGTGGAGAGATCTTTGATGCCTCTAGCTGAGGTGGTTTTCACCACTCCGGCGCTAATTGCGTTCACGCGGATGTTCCTGGGGCCCAAGTCGTTGGCAAGATAGCGGACGGTTGCCTCGAGAGCTGCCTTGGCTACGCCCATGACGTTGTAATTCTGAACCACTCTGGTGCTACCGAGATACGTGAGGGTCATCAGCGAACCGCCATGTGCCATCAATGGGGCGGTGGCTCTGGCGATCGCGACCAGAGAATAGGCGCTAACATCCTGCGCGAGTGCATAACCCGCGCGGCTGGTTTCGACGAATGGTTTGGATAAGTCTTCGCGGTTGGCGAATGCAAGTGCGTGGACCACTATATCGAGCTGAATGCCTTCGAGCGATGCGGCCAATGAGGCGATCTGTTCGTCACTGGTGACATTGCAGGGCAGCACTTTGGTTACGTTCAAATCTTTTGAGAGTGTTTCTATGGCGTCTTTCTGGTGGTCATCGAGATACGTCAGTATCAATTGCGCACCTTCGCGAGAGAAGGCCTGCGCGATGGCGTAGGCGATGCTCCACTTGTTTGCGATGCCCATGACGAGGGCCGTCTTGCCTGCCAGTAATTGACTCATTCCCACTCGATGGTAGCAGGCGGTTTATCGGTCAAATCACGGAAAATACCGGTAATTCCGGGAATCGCCAGCAACTCGGTAGCGAGTGCGCTTAGCAACGGTTCCGGGATGGCGACCGCTTCGGCAGTCATGCCGTCAACGGATTGGATGGGACGCAACACTACGGAATCCGGAGCAGCGGCGGTTCCCAAGGGAATCAGCACGACCGGGAACTGCCACGTGCTGCTATCGAAGGCATGCTTTGCGGTAAGGCGCCGGACTATCGCGTCGGCTTCACGCAGGCGCTGGATCCGCTGCGGCGTGATATTGCCGCGATGAACAGAGAGTTGCGCGAGCGGCGTGCTTACGGCTACTTGCGCGATGACGCGGTTGATGCCGCTGATGCTGTTTACCAGATCGCTCGCATCGGTAACCGCGTGCTCCAGAGCGAGGATGGGTGCGTACGTTCGGGAATCGCCTTGCACGCCCACGGAGAGAATCGGGACAAGCCAGCCGCCCGCGAGTGGCTGAAGATTGCCGTTTACCGGTGAACACAGCAGGCGAATGGCTAAGCCGGGGCCGGGGAACGGGTGGCGATCCAGAAGTTCGGAAGGCAGGTTCAGTTCACGGCCGATCTCGCGCACTTCGTCCTTATAAAAGGAGCTGAGCGGTTCCACCAGGCGGTTGGAGGCGAGCAACTTCTGGATGCCATCGACGCGGTTGTGGTGGGTCTTAATGACGGCTGCATTCTTGGTGCCCCCGGATTCTATGGTGTCGGGATAAATGGTGCCCTGGCCCAGAATCCAATGGCCGTCCAGCAGGTGGCGCGATTCAATAATGCGCTCCTGCACCAGCACGAATTGTTCACCGATGATCTTGCGTTTTTCTTCGGGCTCGACTACGTGTGCGAGCGGCTTTAAGAATTGGTCGGCGGCATCTTCAATCGCGACGTTGTGCCCGAACATGTTTCGCACGAATTCGGTTTCTCCTTCGCGCATGAGGCCGGTGTCAACGTAAACGCCGCGTACGCGGTCCGGGCCTAGAGCACGGAGGCAGAGGGCGAAGGCAACGGTGGAATCGACGCCGCCGGAAACGAAGAAGAACACGTTGCGATCGCCTACCGTTGCCCGAATCTGATCTTCAATCAACGGGATTCGGTGGCGTGGGTCCCAATCTTGCTGGCAGCCGCAAATGTTGAATACGAAATTCGAGAGCAGCGCGCGGCCGTGCGTGGTGTGAACCACTTCAGGATGGAACTGCACGCCGTAAAGTTTGCGGGCGTTGTTCTCCATGGCGGCCACGGCGCATGTTGCGGTAGTCGCGGTGACGGTGAAACCTTCCGGGGGCTGCTCTACGGTATCGCGGTGGCTCATCCAGACTTGGGATTTATCCAGCCAGGAATCGAAGAGGTGGCTCGGCTGAGTTAAGTGAAGGTGTGCGGGGCCGTATTCGCCTTTGGTGCCGGGCTTTACCACTCCCCCAAGCAGGTGAGCGAAAATCTGCTGGCCGTAACAGATGCCGAGCACCGGCGCGGGTTGCGCGAGCAGGGCTGGATCGATAGTGGGGCTTGCGGAATCGTAAACGCTGGCCGGGCCACCGGAGATAATAATGCCTTTCGAAGCCGCCAGTTCGGAAGCTGGGGTATCGCTAGGCCGGACGTCGGCGCGAACGCCTAACTCCCGAACCTTTCTCGCGATGAGGTGGCAATACTGGCCACCCGCATCCAGAACGGTTATCTGAGCGCTTATTTGGCCATCCTCTGGACGATCATTTTCTTAGCAGAGTTTAGCAGGGCCTGAGCTTTGGGAAGAGCTTCCACGGCTTTCAAAACAGCGGGGTCGGTTGACTTTTCATAAACCCGGCTGTCTTCGCTCGAGATGCCGGAGAAGTAAATTTCGTACTGCAACTGATGCTTAATCCAATCCAGGTGCTGCGTGAAATCCGCTTCGGTGAAGGCGACCTTCTCTTTCAGAAGGTATTGGTGGAAGGCATCGACGGTGGGGGTTTCGGCCACCCAGGTTTTGTCGATCTTCGGGTTCGTGCTACCCAGGAAATTGGCGGTGAAGTTGAAGAATTCCGCACGGCGCAACAAATCGATCTGAAACTTGTCCAGCTTGGGCACAGTGTATTTTTCATCGGGCGAGATGCCGCCGCCGCCGTACACCGTGCGGCCGCTATCGGTCATCTTGACGTCCTGCATGTTGCGGGCTTCGGTATTGGCTTTGTAGTAGTAATCAAAGAACGAAGTGTGGCTGTAATCGCGCTGAATCAGGCGACCGCTAGGCGTGTAGTATTTGGCGGTGGTAAGCGCCAAGCCGGAGTTCTCGATAATGGGAAACACGGTCTGCACCAGACCCTTGCCGAAGGTATTGTCACCGAAGATCCAGGCGCGATCATGATCCTGCAAAGCGCCGGAGACGATCTCTGCCGCGGAAGCGGAGGAGCGGTTGACCATCACGACGATTGGATACATATGTCCGTGGTTGCCGTTTCGAGCGGTGTAGGTTTTCTCCGCTGAAGCACGGCCGCGATGAGAAACAATAACGTCGTCTTTAGTGAGGAACTTATCAGCCACAGCGACGCCTTCATTCAGCAGGCCGCCGGGGTTTCCCCGAAGATCGAGAATCAAGCCTTTGATGTTGTTTTCGCCAATGCGGTCAAGATTGGCAGTAAGCTCTCGACTGGTGGGCTCATCGAACTCTTCAATCCAGATGTACCAAACGCCTTTACCTAAACTGATGGCATCGGGAACACTGTGGCGCGTGATGGAATCGCG
>JAYTGM010000216.1:0-5890 GCA_043733425.1 Terriglobia bacterium | reverse complement strand
CACCGGGCCGAACCCGCCGCGTCATCATCGCCGCTCCGCCCGAACTCTCGCGGGTTCCCTTCGCGGCACTCCCGCTGAATGCTGAAGCCTTCGCGCAGGGTGGACCGCTGCTCATCGATCGTTTCGAGATTGTGACGATACCTTCCGCCTTCTTCGTCCTTGCACGGCGAGGCAGCGCTGCTTCGAACGGTGTGGCGATGGCCCCACCAGCCATCACCGTTTTTGCGGATCCCATATTTTCTTCCTCCGATTCGCGGCTCAGAGCAAACATTCCGTCCGCTGCCGCGGAACAGAATCTGACGCGCCTGCGTTTCAGCCTTGAAGAGGCGAAGTCATTGCAACACTTCGCGCCAAGAAGCACTCAGTTGTTCACCGGCTCCGAAGCCTCTGCTGGAAATTTCCGTAAAGCGCTGGCGGAGCAAGGTTCCGTGCTGCATATTGCCACTCATACGGCGGGTAACCCCTCCGGAAGTTCTTTCGTATTCTCACGCTTCAATGAGGATGGGCAAGCGACGGAAGGTGAGGTGACCATGGAAGAAATCTATGGGCTGAATACGCAGCGCGCTTTGGTAGTGTTGGCAGGCTGCCGCACGGCACAAGGCCGCAACATCAGGGGCGAAGGCGTCGCGAGTCTTGCGCAGGCTTTTCTTTATTCCGGCGCGCGCGGGCTGATTGCGACTTTATGGGATGTGGATGACCGATTGACGGCGGACCTGACGAAAAGTTTCTATGACGGTCTGCTTCGGCGCGGGTTGCGGCCGGCAGCAGCACTGCGCGCGGCACAATTGAAGATCCTTGACGAGCATCGGAAGCAGCGCAGCCAGAACCAAGACTGGGCAGCCTTTGTTTTTAGCGGCGATTGGAGCATTCCAGGGCCAAACGGTGTTACATAGAAGGTGTGAAAGGTGCGGTACAGGGCCGCGACCGGTTTGAATTACTGCTCAACCGCATCGGCACTCCTGAACAGTACGAGGCATTGCGGTACCGCCTGATCGCCTATTTCCGTTGGGAGCAGTGCCGCGACCACGAGTATCTGGCGGACGAAACGATCGACCGTCTGGCGCAGCGCATGGCGGCAGGCACCGATATTGCCAACTGGAGTTCCTACGCTTTGGGAATCGCGCGCCTGGTGGCTAAAGAGCACCGGGCCTCTCTGCTGCGTGAAGCGAAGCTTATGCATGAGCTTGCGCAGCAACCTTCGCACGGCATTTACCCGGATATTGCGGTTCCGGCGGATGATCCTGCTGATCTGAATTCCTGTCTAGAGCGTTTTACTACCTTACAAAAAGACCAGCTCCTCCGGTACTATGTGGGCGAACGGGGATTGATGGTGGAGAACCGGCGTGCTTTTGCTGACGAACTGGCATTGACCCCCAATGCTCTGAGCAATCGTATGCTCCGCCTGAGGAAGCTGTTGATTCATTGCATGTCGGCCAAGCGGAAAGAGCGCCGATGAAAGCCGAGCTTACAGCGTATCTTTTAGGAAACTTGCCCGAAGATCGCCGAGAGACCGTAGCGGCGCTGTTGTTCACGCAGCCAGATCTGGTTACGGAAATGGAAGCTCTCGAAGTAGATCTTATCGATCGGTTCGCGCGGGGAGAACTCGGCGCCGCGGAGGCCCAGAATGTCAGGGCGCGCCTTCTCAGTTCTGAGTACGGCATGGATCAGCTTCGTGTAGCTGAAGGGTTTGCGGCTCAAGCCCGGAAGAGACAAAAGACGCAAAGCAGAGTCCGCATTTGTGCTGCTATAGTAGCGTGCGCGATGGTTCTTGCCGGCGGCGCTTTCACCTATACCGCACGCCAGAAGGCCGCTCCCCCTACGGTGAGCACAGCCGTAATCGTGCTGCCCCTTTCCACCGTTCGTGGGGACGCACATGTGGCTCAGATCCACGCTCCCCAGATTCACACTCCCCAGATTCACACTCCCCAGGGTGAAGCGGTCCGCTTTGCATTCAACGGTACCGAAGAGTTCCCGGCGGGCTCCGTGGCCTACGTGCACACCCCGGATCGCGGAGAGCTCCAATTGCCAATCCGAACAGTAGACCGGTCGTTCAGTTTGGGAGCGGCCCCGCCCGCGCCCGGCCGCTATGAGTGGGAAGTGAACGCGGGACGCACTTTGATCGCAGCTGGTGAGTTCGACCTGCTTCCGTGAACGCCACGGGCGACAACCGACGGTGCCGACCTCCCCAACTCCCCACGGTTGCTAACCGGAACCCAAGTACCACAAGATAGAAATCGTGGCTCGAGAATATTCCTTAACGCCCCGCAGCGTTCCGCCTGTTGAGACGCAGTTCCGCCGGATTGTGACGGAATTGCCCGTTCCCGCATCGCTGCCCATTTTAGAAAAACTGCACCGCTTCGAACCGATCGCCATGCGCGGCCAGCCCCCTATTGTCTGGGACCGCGCCGAAGGATTTCAGGTCTGGGACGCGTACGGCAATCAATGGATCGATTGGTCTTCGGGAGTGCTGATCGCCAACGCGGGCCACGGGCGCAAAGAGATTGTGGATGCCATCTGCGCGCAGGCGCAATCTCATCTGCTGACAAACTATTGCTTCCCCAGTGAGATCCGCTCGCGCTTGGTGGAGCGCTTGGCCGGCCTGCTTCCTGAACCGCTGAAGAAGGTGTTTCTGCTCACTACCGGCTCGGAAACTGTCGAAGCCGTGATCAAGCTTTGCCGGACGCACGGCATGCGCGCGGGCGGCCGGTCGAAGCACGTCATCGTGTCATTCGATAAAGCGTTTCACGGCAGAACGCTGGGTTCACAGCAGGCTGGCGGCATCCCTGGTTTGAAAGAGTGGATTGCCAATCTCGATCCAGGCTTTGTGCAGATCCCTTTTCCCGATGGCTATCGCAATGAAGATGTGTCCTTCGAAGGCTTCCTGCTAGCCCTTCGCGCAGCCAACGTGGAATCGCAAGATGTCGCGGGCATTATCGTCGAAACATATCAGGGCGGCAGTGCCTCCTTTGCGCCCCCGGCCTACATGCGCGCGCTGCGGGATTGGTGTACCGGCCACAAGACGCTCTTGGTCTGTGATGAGGTGCAGGCAGGCTTCGGCAGGTGCGGCACCATGTGGGGGTTTGAACACTACGGAATAGTTCCGGATATGGCTTGTTTCGGGAAGGGCATCTCAAGTTCATTGCCACTAGCCGCGGTTGCGGGCCGCCCTGACGTGATGGATCTTCACCCTTCAGGCAGCATGACTTCCACCCATACTGGGAACCCGGTTTGCTGCGCGGCGGCGCTAGCTTCCATTGATCTTGTGGTGAAGGAACATCTCGCGGAAAATGCCAAAGCCATGGGCGATCTTCTTCACGCCCGGCTTGCCGCGCTCCAGCTAGTCACGCCCGCCATCGGCCACGTTGCTGGAAAAGGGCTGGTTGCGGGGGTTGCTTGTGTGAAGCCGGGAACCAAAGAGCCCGACGGCGATCTGGCCTGGAACGTCGTGGAGCGCTGCATTGAGAAAGGCGTTCTGATGTTCAGCCCTGTCGGGCTGGGCGGCGCGACAGTAAAAATTTCGCCGCCGCTGGTAATCACTGAACCCGCAATCCTGGAAAGCGTCGCAGTTCTGGAAGAAGCATTCCTAGAATCCACTGGCCGATGAAACCGGCCGTCACCATCGTGGGCGGCGGCATGATCACGCATGATCAACTGCTGCCCGCGTTTTATCACCTGCAACGCTTGCGCCGCATCGGACCCATTCAGATATGCGCATCCCGTCATGAGACGGTCACCGCCCTCCGGCAATCCACTGCGCTCGCCGAAGCATTCCCAAGCCAAACGTTCACTGCGTACCCGAATTCTCCAGGCACCCGTCAGCCTGACCTTTACCGAAGCGTCTTAGCCGGCATGGCTCCCGGAGGGCTGGCCGTTATCGCGGTGCCCGATAATCTGCACTTTGACGTCATCATGGCCGCGCTGAGGGCAGGGCAGCATGTGCTGGCTGTCAAGCCGCTGGTCCTGAATGTTGCGGAAGCAGAAACCATTCAACAAACAGCCTTCGAAGCTGGCTTGTTTGTTGGCATTGAATACCATAAGCGCTTTGACGACCGCAGCTTAATGGCCCGCCGTAAATATCGTGAAGGCCTTTTCGGCGATTTCCGGCTCGGCACGGCATGCCTCTTCGAGAAATGGTACTACCGCCATTCCAATTTCCAGAACTGGTGCACTACTGAAAACTCCGATGCTTTTTCTTACATCGGTTGCCACTATGTGGATCTTGTCCACTTCATCACCGGTTTGCTTCCCACCGCAATCAGTGTCTACGGAATTCTGGATCGTTACCCCAACGGCAACCAGGGCTATCTCTGGACCGATGCACGCGTGTTATGGAACAACGGTGCCTGCCTGAATGTGCAAAACGGGTTGGGCTTTCCAGACGCCGCACCCGGCACGAACACGCAAGGCTTAATACTCTACTGCCGCGGTGAAGAAAACGGTGCATTGCTGGCCCATTCTGATCAATATCGCGGCTTACAGTATTCCTACACGCGCCAGCCTGAAGGTGCCGGTGCCACCGTCTACGCCGAACCCAGCCCCGATTATTTCCAATACGTGGAATACGATGGGCCGGGTCTTGCGCCGGTAGGCTATGGATATCGCTCCGTGGAAGCGCTGGTTTCCGCCTGGCAACAGGTAGCCGCGTCCGCTTCAAAGGATCAGCGGCGGGAAACCATCCGGGCTATCGATAACCGTGGTCTGATCGCTACCCCGGCCAACAGCCGCTTCAATGAGCAGGTGCTGGAAGCGGCACGCATTTCCATTCAAAACGGTGGCGTTCAGATTCAGATTTGTCACGCCTGAAAAGACCTGCGGTCTCTGGCGCGTTACAATCGCAGAATGAAATTTCTACTCGCTATTGTCCTTTGTTTCGGGCTGAGCGTCTCTGCTCTAGGCCAGACAGGTGCCGCCCCCGCCAAAGCCAAGTCTGCTCCGAAAGCAGCGGTTGCCGCTAAAGCTGAGCTCCTCGATATCAATTCCGCCAGCGCCGATGAAATCAAAGCCCTGCCCGGTGTGGGCGAAGCTTACTCGGCCAAAATTATCGCTGGCCGCCCGTATGACAACAAGAGCCAGCTTCTTTCGAAGAAGATCGTCCCCGCTGCGACTTACAAGAAGATCCAAGCCAAAATCATTGCCAAACAGAAGTAGATTTCTCGCCTTTCTCGCGCTCGGCCTCTTCTTCCTGGTAACGCTTCCGGCCGCACAGGGCCCGGGCTTCCGCTCGCGCACGCAGTTGGAAGAGCATTTCGCGAAGCATGGCGCTGAGTTCGGGCAAATTTCACGCGATCAATACCTGGCACTCGCTCAGGTTTTACGCGATTCTCCTCAAGGGCGGGATACCCTGCTCTCTGAGCGTCCTGGCGGAGGCTTCGCCAAATACGACCGCAAGTCCAATTCCTTTGGTGCTTACGACCGGGACGGCACCATCCGCAGCTTTTTCAAACCGAACGACGGCGAACGATATTTCATCCGGCAGGCCCGAATCCGTAACAGAAATGAATAACGAAGAGCTACTGGAACGTTGGAAGAAATTTGTTGACGATGTCGAACGCGGCTACAAGCTCGGTCTCGATGATTACCGGAACGATCTCGACATCCGCTCCGAAATCGCCGAAGCCGGTTTAGCCGCCCGCGCGCAAGCGGATGACCTGCGCCTGAAGCGCATGCTCGGTGCCACTAAAATTAAGGTTTGGGATAGCGATGTTCCGCATGCATTTTGGGTGCAGGGTTACCCTCGCAATGCCTCCGGTGCCTTGCGCGAAGATCTGGAAGCCGAAGACCTGGCATAGCGTGTTAAAGTGCCAACTATGGCATCGCGTAGTGTTAACAAAGTCATTCTGGTGGGGCGTCTGGGCAAAGACGCGGAAACGAAGTTCACCCCCGGCGGAGC
>JAYTGM010000215.1:0-5892 GCA_043733425.1 Terriglobia bacterium | reverse complement strand
AATTCATTCGGTCTGGCGTTGGCTCTGGGCAAGCATCGTGGACGGACTTTTGGCGGCCTGGCACTCACGTTAGAGGCGATGGGAGAAAGCGCGAAGGCCGAGGATGCTTACAAGTCCGCCGTTGCAGATGGGGACGGGGTAGCACTGGTGGATTACGGAATGTTCCTGTTTCATCAGGGCCGCGGGACAGAAGGACTGACTTACCTGAAAAAAGCGAATGCAAAATCAGAAATAGATCGGGTGGAGCGAGCTTTGAAGGCGAGCCCGGTGGGAGCCGCCGTCAACACTGCAACAATTCAATTCACTTCACACGCCTTGCCGATGATTGTAAAAAACGGAGCGGTCGGTGCAAAGCATCAGGTGGAGACCATGCCGGGGGGCGTGGCGGTGTTCGATTACGATAACGACGGCTGGCCCGATATATACGTTGCCAATGGCGCCACCGTTCCCGCTCTGGTGAAGGCGGACGCTTCGTATAGTAATCGGCTCTTTCGAAATAATCGGGATGGGACGTTCACCGATGTGACTGCGAAAGCTGGTGTTGGGGGGGATGGCTTTTGCATGGGGGTGGCGGCAGCAGATTATGACAACGATGGCAATGTAGATTTATTTGTTACCGGAGTGCGGACCCAAACGTTGTTCCGAAATCGTGGGGACGGCACTTTTGAGAATGTAACGCGGAAGGCGGGTTTGGAATCAGACGGACGCTGGTCGATTGCCGCCGGCTGGTTTGATTACGACAATGATGGACGACTTGACTTATTCGTAGTGCGATATGTCGAGTGGGTTCCCGAGAAGGAGCCTTATTGCGGAATAGAAAAGCCAGGGTATCGAACTTATTGCCATCCGGATCATTACAAACCCCTTCCCAACGCTTTGTTCCACAACGAGGGTAATGGAACATTCCGCGACGTGTCTGCTGTTTCCGGCATCAGCACTCAGCTTGGAAAAGGTATGGGAGTGGTCTTTGGCGATCTGGACGGGGACGGATTGCTGGACATTTTTGTCGCAAATGACTCGACCCCGAACTTCTTGTTTCGCAATCGCGGTGACGGAACCTTCGAAGAGATCGCATTGAGTGCGGGAGTTGCCCTGAATGAGGACGGATCGGCCAAATCTTCGATGGGGGCCGATTTTCGCGACTACGACAATGACGGCCTTGAAGACATCTTCGTAACGAATTTGACGAATGAGAGGTTTCAGCTTTTTCGAAATTTAGGGGCGCGGCAATTCGCGGAAGCCGGCGGCCCAAGTGGGATCGCCTCCGCCAGTCTACCTTGGACGGGTTGGAGCACCGGGATGATGGACTTCAACAATGACGGACGCAAGGATTTGTTTGTGGCTGGCGGGAACGTGACCGATAATGCTGAACTTACTTCAAGCCGGCAATCGCGACAGCCTAATCTGGTGTTTGTGAATCAAGGCGGAGGAAAGTTTCGGATGCAGAAACTCTCCGGGTCAGCTTACTACCGGGGCGCGGCCTTTGGCGACTTCAATCGCGACGGACGCATGGACGTGGTGGTTACGCGCTTGAATGAAGCTCCGCTGGTACTCATGAACGCGACTCCAGGCGGACACTGGCTGGAGTTGCGGCTGATCGGCACCCGCAGCAATCTAGATGGAATCGGAGCAAAGGTGCATTTGGTGAGCACCTCTCACCAGCAGTGGAACCGAATCACAAGTTCGGTCGGCTATGGCGGATCAAGCGATCGACTTGTGCATTTTGGCCTGGGCGAAGATGTCATAATCCAGACGCTGGAAATTGATTGGCCTTTCGGCTCGAAGCAAGTTCTCACGAACGTGCGGGCGGATCAGTTTTTGACAGTGAGAGAAGCTAGATAAAGATTCACAACTACACTAGAGCGCCGCAAAAACGGGGGTCAGGCAGCCTGCGGGCGGAACTGTGGGTACCATTTCCGAAACGTGTCTTCCAGTTCATTGTTGAGGACCTTGGTTCGTGTCTGGAGCAGTAGATGAGCTCGCCGAAGCGAATTTTCTGCTGACGACCTGGTTGATCGTCAATTCGACAAACGCCGTGCTGATTTATTCTCCCTGCCGCCATCAGTTACCGAAGTTGGGAAATGAGTTCGCTGTTGTTCTCGATTGATTGCGGGCAATCATAACTCGGCCAGAGGACAATTAAAAATCCTGGTGTTTCTGCCGCCACTCCTATCGGGCGTTGTCAAGAATTTGTAGAACAGGCGCATCCAGAGCGGCGTTCCCTTTCCTTTTGTGAGTTGGGTTTTGGTCAGACCGGGATCGGCGGTCCGCAACGCAGCCGTAAGAACATTGAGAGCTCCTTTGGAATTTACATGTGGCCCATAAAGCTTCTTAAATTCTCTCGGCTTCAGCAGTCTGTTCTACCTCCGACACGAATGGGCGCAAGCATATCACCGTTGAGACAACCAAATATCGGGAGTTCGCTGTTCTGTCGCGGCTCGCAGAGCCTCGTGATAATATCGCGGCATGTTTCACCTAAGCACCGTTTGCTTTCGGATCGCAGTCCTTTCAATCGCTCTTTGCGGCACCACTGCGTACTCACAAATCAGCCAGGCCAGCCTGCAGGGAACCGTGACCGATAACAGTGGTGCGTTGGTGCGCGGAGCGGGTGTGGTTCTCAAGAACAGGGGTACGGATGAGACCCGCACGGCAACCACCGGAGCTTCCGGTGAGTATCTGATTTCCAACTTAAATCCGACTGACTATGCCCTGACGGTTACCATGGCGGGTTTTAAAACAGCAGTGGTTTCTAACTTGGTGTTGCACACCGGAGAGCATGCCACTCTTGATACAGTTCTTGAATTGGGAGCTACGAATCAGGAAGTTATGATTGAGGCAGTTGTGCCGTTGCTCGAAACGGCATCTGGCGAAGTAAATCATCTGGTTCCCCCGTCACAGGTGGCCGAGCTGCCTTTGAATGGCCGCAACTTCTGGGAGCTGACCCAGCTCACGCCTGGTGCCACCTTCGTGCCACGCGGCCAGACCGCCCAGTACAACGGGAGCGAGGTCCGCGCGCGCAGCGTGAATGTTACGGTGAACGGCCAGAGCTATATCTTCACCGGCTGGTCGCTGGACGGCGCAAACGTGACGAATTTCGAATTGGGCGGCACTCTGGTTCAACCTAACGTGGATGCAATTCAAGAATTCAGCGTTGCCGCCGGCAACATGTCGCCAGAGTATGGCCATACGCCGAACATGATCAATGCCTCTCTGAAAAGTGGAACCAACGCGTTTCACGGCAGCGTATTTGAATACCTTCGGAACGATAAGCTGGATGCCAGAAACTTCTTCCTGAAAGACGTGGTACCCCTCAAACGGAATCAGTTCGGCGGCACGTTGGGCGGCCCCGTCTGGCGCGATCGCCTCTTTTTCTTCGCGGACTATCAAGGAACGCGATTGCGGCAGGGCACCTCGTTCAACTATCTTGTGCCCAGCCTGGCGGAGCGCCAGGGAAACTTCAGTGAGTTGCAGCCGAAAAAAATTGTCGATCCACTCACCGGACAACCATTTCCAAACAACGTGATCCCGGCGAGCCGTTTCTCGCCGCAAGGTGCCTTTTTCTCGACGCTCTTGCCCCAGCCCAACTCCATCCAGGGCGGGTCCAGCCGCGCTTCGTTCGCCACCGGAACGCCGCTCAATAACAATGAGGGCGATATCCGCATGGACGCTCACATCAGTTCCAAAGATTTGCTCATGGGCCGATATTCCATGTCTGACAGCTCGGAATTCAACCCCAACCCGTTCCCTGCGCTCAAGGGCACTGACCTGCACAGCCGTGCACAGGATACAACGGTTCGTTGGACCCATATCTTCGGTCCAACACTGCTGAATACCGCCCAGGTTTCTTACTACGATTCGCCGTTTCTATTTGGAGAAGTGCTCCCGGGATTCGACCTTCAGACCCAAGCGGGCGTTCTCGGATTCAGCGATCCCATCATCACCCCGCGCAAGAGCTTTCCGAACATCGGTTTGACAGGTTACCAGGCCTTTCAGGGTTCGCCTTCGGATCAGCGGCCGAAGAATATCGTTATTCACACATGGCAGTTTATGGACTCCTTATCGAAAACCGTGGGACGCCACGAATTGAAAGCGGGTATGGAGTGGATGCACAGGCGAGATGCATTTAGCATCGGTCAGAACTCGGTGGGCAACTTCAGCTTTGTGGGGACGTATTCGGGCGACGCCTATGCGGATTTACTGCTCGGATACCCGGACAGCGCGACACGCAGCCCGTTCCAGACTTTGCAGGGAGATTACGATGATTTCAAGTCCTGGTATTTCAATGACAATTTCCGCGTTCGCTCGAATCTGACCATCAACATTGGCTTGCGCTACGAGATCAATCCGTTTTTCAAAGGCATACGCGACACCCGCAGCGGTTTCGATTTCCAATCCGGAAAAGTGATTGTACCTTCCAGCATTCCCGCGAACGCACAGCCTATTACTCCGCTATTGCTGCAATTATTTGGCGATCGTGTTCTCTTCACCAAGGATATTGGTTTGCCCCCTTCCGTTTCGCCTTCGGACAAGCTGGATTTCGCGCCTCGTATCGGCTTGGCATGGAGCCCCTTCGGATCGCAAAAGAACGTAATCCGCGCGGCATACGGCATCTTTTATGTCTTCCCTGATACGAACCTGATCAACAACACTGTGGTGACCGTGCCCTTTGTCGACAACATCACCCTGTTCAATGACCGTCCTCCAACCGCTCCCTCGCGTACGCTTGCTGATTACTTCCAGGGAACTCCCATCGCTGCGGCGAACCCCAATCCGGGTAAGCCGTGTGCGTTCCGTTTCGTCGCGAACTCCTGCGATACTCCAAGCATCACATCGTCTCTGGTGCATCTGAAAACTCAATACACCCAGCAGTGGAACTTTTCAATCGAACGGCAACTCAGTGCGCGCGCGGCTTTTACCGTAGCGTACGTGGGCAACAAGACTACCCATCTGCAGCAGGGAATCAGGAGAAACGATCCGCCCCCCGGCCCCGGTGCCATTCAATCTCGCCGTCCCTTTCTTCAGTGGGGACCGATCGGGCTACAGGAGTGGGGCGGCAAAGCAAATTACCATGCGCTGCAGAACCAGTTGGAATTGCGAGACTGGCAAGGACTGACTCTCATGGGTTCATACGTCTACTCGAAATGTCTGGACGACGGCACCGATGAGAGCGGCCCTGTAGCTACTCAACTGATTGGAACGAACCACGCTATTTGCGACTTCGACCAGACTCACACAAGCTCAGTAAGCTTCAACTACGCGCTTCCGTTTGGCCGTGATAAGCAATTCTTGAAAACTAGCCCGGCGCTGGTCAATCAGGTATTGGGCGGCTGGAATGTTGCCGCTGTAACAACCCTGAAGTCAGGGCTTCCCTTCACGCCTGTAATCAATGGCGATCGCGCCAATACAGGGGTGGGCGGCCAGCGGCCGCAGGTGCTAGGAACTCCGCTTCTTCCGCGAAATGTGTCCTGCTGGTTCTACACGTCCTCGAATAGCGCGTGCAGGAGCCTGGTCCCTAATGGCACCGACGCTTTCGCGGTTCCCGCGCAGTTTACCTACGGAAATAGCGGGCGCAACGTTTTACGTGGTGACAATCTGGTGCAGCTGGACGTGTCTTTACTGAAGCAATTTCCCATCACCGAAGCGAAGCGCGTTGAGTTCCGTGCGGAGTTTTTCAACATCGGCAATCATCCCGTTTTCGCCAATCCGGGAACCGCCATTAACTCCACCTCTGGCGGCCAAGTCTCTTCCACTTTGAACAGCAACCGCATTCTTGAATTCGCGCTGAAACTGTACTTCTAATGAATAAACTCAAAGCCACTCTATTGTTCTGCGCGTTGCCGGCGACAGGTCAGTTGGACCGTATTCCCTTGCCCAGTTCGGCCAATCCGCTGA
>JAYTGM010000214.1:0-2041 GCA_043733425.1 Terriglobia bacterium | reverse complement strand
TTGCGCTCCAGCTGGGCGCACTTAGCTTGCTCGGAATTGCGGCGGTTGCGGCGCTTCTAATCTATGAACACTCACTTGTCAGCCCCCGGGATTTTAGCCGCGTAAACGCCGCCTTCTTCACCATGAATGGCTGGGTCAGCGTGTTATTCTTCTGTTTCTGGGCAGCCGATATTCTGTTCCTACGTACCCCTTATGTCCCTGTCCATTGAAGACCCCCGCCTGGAACCGATCCTTGCGAAAGTTGTAGACGGCCAGCGGCTATCTGCCGATGACGGCATCGCTCTGTATGAGAGCTCAGACCTGCTCGCGATCGGATATATGGCGAACTTGGTGCGCGAACGCCTTCATGGCGACCGTACTTACTTCAACGTCAACCGCCATATCAATCCCACGGACGTCTGCGTAGCCAGTTGCCGTCTTTGTGCTTTCGGCAAGCGTTCGAAAGACCCCGATTCTTACACAATGTCGCTTGAACAGGTATGGGAAACTGCGGGCATCGGGTGGACCGAAGCCGTGACAGAATTCCATATTGTCGGCGGGCTGCATCCGGAGCTCTCGCTCGATTGGTTCTGCCAGATGTTGCGCGGCTTAAAAGAGCGCTTTCCGCAAGTGCACTTAAAAGCTTTCACCATGGTTGAGATTGGATATCTGGCAAAGCGCGCGAAGCTCAGTCTGCGGGACACTCTGATCAGGCTGCGCGATGCGGGAATGGATTCCATGCCGGGTGGGGGCGCTGAAATTTTTTCAGAGCGCGTGCGCAGAATTATTTGCGATCACAAACTGACTGGCGATGAGTGGCTGGAAACGGCCCGCACCGCGCATGAGCTTGGTCTGCATTCGAACTGCACCATGTTATACGGCCACATTGAACATGCCGAAGACCGTGTGGATCATTTGATTCGCCTGCGAGAACTGCAGGATGAAACCAAAGGCTTTGTCACCTTCATTCCGCTGGCATTTCACCCGGAAAACACTGCGCTGCATCACTTGGCTAAAACTACTGGTTTCGACGATTTGAAAAATATTGCGGTCAGCCGCTTGATGCTGGATAACATTCCGCACGTGAAAGCTTACTGGATTATGATGACGCCGGAAATCGCCCAGATTGCGCTGAGGTTCGGTGCGGACGATATCGATGGCACCGTGGTGGAAGAGAAGATATACCACGACGCCGGGGCCACGACGGGGCAGAAGATGCGCCGCCAGGAATTGATGCAATTGATCCGTAAGGCCGGGCGCGAACCTGTGGAACGGGACACGCTTTATCGCCCCGTGGAGCGTGTTGAAAACGCTTTTACCGTGCTGGTTTAAGCGTCACTCAACGGGATTGCGCAGTATGCCAATTCCTTCTATTTCTACTTCCACTACGTCGCCCGGCATCATGCAGCTTGTGTTCCCCGGCGTGCCCGTATAGATCAGATCGCCCGGATGCAGTGTGACCCAGCCGCTGATCCACTCAATGATTGTCTGCACATTGAAAATCAGATCAGAAGTGCTCTGGTGTTGCAATGTTTCTCCGTTTACGCGGGTTTGCAGCAGCAAGTTGCCGTAATCGAGACCGGTGACAATGGCGGGGCCGAGCGGAGCGAAGGTGTCGCAACCCTTGGCACGCCACCATTGTAGATCTTTCCCGGGTCCGCGCTGCCAGTTACGGTCACTAACGTCATTCCCGCAGGTCACTCCAAAGACTGTGTTTCCTGGTCCCATGACCGCGACCAACTCGCCCTCGAAATGCATGTCCTGAGAATCGCGCGGCGTTTTGATGGGGCAGCCAGGGTTCTGCAGGGCGGAAACCGGCTTCAGGAATATCTCAGGATGCTCGGGTGCCTTACGGTCACCCAGATGGCTTTTGTAATTCAATCCGACCGCGAAGATGTTCCTTGGCTCACAGGGTGCCAGCAGCTCCGTAGCGGCTAGGGGGTAAGTCACATCCGTGTATTCGGGAGTATCGAACAAACCACCCTTAAGTTCGCGAATCTCGGAGGTAAAAAAGTTGCAAAGGCCGTATGCTGTACGGCCTCCTGTTCGAAAACGAACAAAA
>JAYTGM010000213.1:0-5897 GCA_043733425.1 Terriglobia bacterium | reverse complement strand
CCCGTCATTCTCTAAATGCCACCGTCCGCCAAGCATACTGGAGGTAGATCAAAGAATGTTAAGTGACGGGCAGAGTTCACTCAGTTTTAAACAGCTTCTGAAGCCGCACTGGAAGGCGCTGACGCTTGGCTTGGCGGCCGTTACGGGTGAAAGCGTGGCTGACCTGTTACAGCCTTGGCCGCTGAAAGTGGTTCTGGATAACGTTTTGCGGAACAAACCCGGGCAGGGCTGGCTCAACCATTTTCTTGCTCACTGGGTGGGGGACGATAAATTCGCTCTGCTACGGTTCGCTGCGGTTGCGGTTCTGGTCATCGCCATTTTCGACGCGCTTTGCTCCTACGGCGAAAAGTACGTCACCACCAGCGTGGGCCAGTGGGTGATGCATGATCTGCGTCGTACCGTTTATTCGCATATCCAACGGCTCTCGCTGGCTTATCACGATCAAAAGCGCACGGGCGATCTGATTAGCCGCGTCACAACCGACATCGATGCCGTCCAGACTTTTATCACAAGCGGACTTCTCAGCGTGATGGTGAATGCCATTACTCTGGTCGGCATGGTGGGGGTGATGTTCTATCTGAACTGGCGCTTCACCCTTGTCGCACTTTCCGTTGCTCCCGTGCTTGCCGTATTGGTTTACAGTTTCACGCGCCGCATCAAGCAGGCCTCGCGGGAGCTGCGTAAGAAAGAGGGTGAAATCGTCTCCAACATCCAGGAGATGATCACCTCCATCCGCGTCGTACGGGCCTTCGCGCGCGAAGACTACGAGCAACGCCGCCTGGAAGCGGAAAGTCTGGAAGGCGTCGATATGGCGCTGAAGGCCCGCAGCCTAAAGGCCAAGCTTTCGCCCCTGGTGCAAGTGACGGTCGCCGTTGGTACTTGCATGGTGCTGTGGTTCGGTGGGCGTATGGTGCTGGCGGGAACGCTTTCTCCAGGCTCGCTGGTTATCTTCATCCTGTATTTGGGAAAAATGTACAAGCCCATGCAGGAGCTCTCGAAGATGACCGACTCTTACTCCAAGGCGACCGTCGGGTATGAAAGAATTCGGGAACTGCTCGATACCACCGGGGAGGTGCTGGATAAACGAGGCGCAAAAAATGCGCCCCCGCTGAAAGGCGATCTGGAATTCAGGAACGTAAGTTTTTATTACCAGCCCGATCAGCCGATTCTCAAGGACGTCAGTTTCCACATTTATCCCGGGCAGATTGCCGCTTTCGTGGGCCCGACCGGCGCGGGCAAAAGCACCATTGCCAGCCTGATTCCCCGTTTCTACGATCCCGTTTCAGGCGACGTCTTCCTGGACGGAATCAACATCCGCGACCTGCGCCAGAAATCGTTACGCCAGCAAATCAGTTTTGTTCTGCAGGAAACGGTTCTGTTTCATGTACCCATCTGGCAGAACATTGCTTATGGCAAGCCGGAAGCCAGCAGGGAGGAGATTCTGAAAGCAGCCGAACTTTCGAACGCACACGAGTTCATTGAAAAGATGCCGCAGGGCTACGACACCATGGTGGGCGAGCGTGGTGTAACCCTTTCCGGCGGACAGCGGCAGCGCATCGCTATAGCACGGGCCGTTATTCGCAATTCACCCATCCTGATTATGGATGAGCCCAGTTCCGGCCTTGACGCCGCAAGTGAGAAAGTGGTTTTTGAAGCGCTGGAGAAACTGATGAAGGGCAAGACGGCCATCATCATTGCGCATCACCTGGCTACTATTCGACACGCAAACGTCATATTTGTCCTGAAGGACGGAGCCATTGTGGAGCATGGAACACACGACGAACTCTGCGCTCTGGAAGGCGAGTATGCGGAACTCTATAAAATTCAGTTTGAGCAAACTGAAGAAACGACGCTTGTCAATCCCTAAGGCGCTAAAGGCTTTTCAGTTCTGCGATGCGCCGCTCAACAATCCGCGCGAACCCTTCGGAATCTTCCGGGGAATAGCCTCCGGCCCGGAAGGCTTCACGGATCTGCACTGGAGTGAGTTGTCCTAACAGGTTACCCATCCATTTAGCATCTTCCACAGGTACATCGTTCCCAATCCATTCCATATCTTTCCGGCTAAAGGTCTCATGCGGATTGGCCACGAATGCAAGCGAGGGCCGGCCCGGCGTTCCGAAATCAACCGTCTGAGCGTTCTTTTTGGTAATAAACTTTGAAGAATCGAAGGAAATCAGGTTGCCCTTCGCCACGAAGTGTGATTTCACCAGATGGTCTGTTCCAAAACTCGCTCCCAGATCTTTCACCAGGTAAACCTCGTTGCCCTCTTTGTCGTTGTTGATGCGGTTGTTTGAATCTTTCAAATCCCAATTGTTCAGCACTGCCATCAACGCGCGCAGGCCGTTAAATTCCCGGGTGTTGTTGAACGGATTTTCTTTCCACTTCCAGTAGCTCTCGCTTTTCTCACCTTTGCCGGAACGCTTCAACCTTACGTTGGCGAACTTGTTTCCTCCTACCCGGAGTTTCTGCCCCCGTTTTAGCTTGCCCGGCAGGCCATCGATTTGAATTTCGGGAAGGAAATAATCCTCGTTAGTAAAATACCCTATCGCCCACACGAAGCGCGTCGCTACGGTCTCAGGCCCGGCTTCTTCTCCCAACTTCACTTTCCATTTCGTGCCCTGAGAATCCCTGACATCGAACTTAGGGTTGGTGCCGTCCGGGTCCTCTTTCAGAAAGGCAAAAGGCCCCGTGGGCTCATGCTCTTTTCCACCCGAACCATAGAACAGATCTCTGCTCTGCAGATCCGCCGGCTCAACCCAAAGGAGAGGCTTTCCCGCGCTCAGAATCATGAAGGGCAGAGAAATGTAAAGCGCGGCTATGCGAATGGTAGTCACTGGCAAATATTGAGCAAACTGGTTGCCATTCGTATGGAAAGTGACAGTACGCCCGTCTGTGCTATACAAAAGCGTGCTTGCTCATCTTTTTTGCGGTGCCTTAACCGGATCTCAGCTTTGAAGCTTTTGATTCAGCCGGGTGCCGGTGTTCAGCCTCTGCTTGACGTTATCGACAGCGCAAAGAAACGCGTGGAGATCGTCATATTTCGCTTTGATCGCGCCGAAGTGGAAAACGCACTGGTCCGCGCCGTAGATCGCGGCGTTTTCGTCCACGCATTGATTGCTTACACCAATCGGGGCGGTGAGCGTAGCCTGCGAAATCTGGAAATGCGGCTCTTGGCAAAAGGCGTCAACGTGGCACGCACGTCTGACGATCTTGTGCGGTATCACAGCAAGTTCCTGATTGTGGACCGCAAAGAGCTCCACGTCCTTGCGTTTAACTTCACTTACCTGGATATGGAGCATAGCCGCAGTTTTGCGGTGATTACGCAGGATGCAAAGCTGGTGGAAGAAGCCGTGAAGCTCTTCGAGGCCGATACAAAGCGCCAGCGGTATGAAGCAGGCAGCCCAGATTTTGTCGTCAGCCCAGTGAACGCGCGGGAAGAACTTTCCGCGTTCCTGAAGGGCGCCCAGAAGCAGATTCTTATTTACGATCCGAAAGTAGCCGACCCTTCCATGGTGCAAATTCTTGAGGAACGCGCCCAAGCCGGGGTAGACGTCCGGATCATCGGCAAGCTGGTACGCGGCGCGAAGCTTGCCTCGCGGGAACTGGGGCCCATGAGGCTGCATACACGGTCCGTTGTGCGGGATGGCAATCGCGTTTTTGTGGGAAGCCAGAGTTTGCGGGCCGCGGAACTTGAGGTCCGGCGAGAAGTTGGCATCATATTTAAGGACGCCAAAATAGCAGCGCAGATCATCGCCATTTTCGAAGACGATTGGGCGAAATCCGAAAGCGGCGATCAGCCGCGGTCTGACAAGCCTCCCGCGCGCAAAGTTGCCAAGAAGTTCGCGAAGGCCATTACCAAGAGCCTGCCTCCCATAGGGCCAGTGCTGGACAGGGTAGTCCGGGAGGTGACCGGTCATGCCCCAACTCATACGGTAAATTCAGAGCGCCTGGAAAAAGCGGTCAAAGACGCTGTAAAGGAAGCAGTGGAAGAATCGGTACGTCAGGCGGTTGAAGACCCCGAAGAGCAAGACTAGAAGAAACCCTGAGCTTTCCCGCTCTTCTGCCTGTAAATCAGTCGCTTAGTTCTTCCGGGCAATGGCAATGATGGAAACCGCGGGCCACGGGAGGCTCTTGTCGATTTTGCGCCAGAGCCATACGAGCGAGTTAAAGACCCGCATCGGGAAGCGCGCCAGCGTCTGCCGGCGTAAAACTGTGCCTGTGAACCACCAACCGGGCCGCGAGACGCGGTTGAATTGAATGAACCGCTCTACTGTGAATCCGGCGCGCTCCAACCGCTCCTGCAACTGCACCTCGGAATAGCGCAGGTAGTGTCCTAAGGCCACGTCAAGGGCACCAAAAATGTCCTGACCCTGAGGAACCAGGATCACCGCGACGCCGCCCGGTTCTAGAACATCGTAAAGATTGCGCGCCGCAAGATCGGCACCGGCTACATGCTCCAGAACATTCAAGCAAACCACTGTGTCCACTTTGCCAGCGAAATACTGAACATCCTCGCGTACTTCGACATCGCAGTGCCGCACTTCCAGATTCGGTCGGTGCGCAAAACGGTTCCGGAGCGCGGTAAGGTGTGCCGGCCCGATGTCGGTGGCGGCGTAGTACTCGCGGCGGTGAGCTAAGGGGCGCGTAAGATTTCCGGTTCCCGCGCCAATTTCGAGAACGCGTTTGCCCAAATAGGGCGAAATGGTGTCCGCCATCCAGGCATTGAACTTCGGCGCATAGGAAAGCGCATCCAAAATTTCAAGCCCGATATCGTTATATAAATCGTTGCCGAACCGGAACTTGAACATCAGCCAGAATGCTTCAAACGCATCTTTCAGCCCGATCTTCTTCCCCTCTTCATACGTGCGGCCGTGATAACTGATGGGCGTCTCGTAAATCCGTGCCTGCCTGCGCGCAAGTTTGATGGTCAGCTCTGGCTCAATCCCAAAGCGATTACTGCGTAGAGGGATCGTCTTCACAAGGCTGGTTCGGAACGCCTTGTAACAGGTCTCCATATCCGTCAGGTTTAGATCCGCTGCAATATTGCAGACAAGAGTTAATATCTGGTTCGCCAGCGAATGCCAAAAATAAAGCACGCGCCGTTCGCCGGTCACCAGGAATCTCGATCCGAAGACCGCATCCGCCTTTCCTTCCAGCAGCGGTTTTAATAACTTGGGATATTCATTCGGATCGTATTCCAGGTCTGCATCCTGGATGAGGCACCACTCGCCCGTTGCAAGCCCGATGGCTGTCCGGATTGCCGCACCCTTCCCCTGATTTACCTGATGATGCGCCAGGCGGATGTTGGCGCCAGTCCGCGCCATAAAGTTCTCTACCGCTTCCGCCGATCCATCAGTAGAACAGTCATTCACAATGATGATTTCCCACTTCATGCCGTCGGGATAAGGCGCATCCAGAACACGTTGCAGCAGTGCCTGAATGAACTCTTCTTCGTTGTAAAGGGGAATGAGGACCGAAAGGGACGAGGGCTGCATGTAGCCTAGCCATTCTAGAGGATTCGCGCGCGGGACCGCGCAGATCTATCCCCAAGAAAAAAGGAGGTATGTCTTTTAAAAAGGATTATGCTTACACTATTCACAAATCTCGTGAGACCCAGACATAAGTTGCGCTTGTCCGTTTTATCGGCAACTGCGTTCATCGTGGCAACCGTAGGCCACGCCAGTGCGGATACTGTCAATCTTACGGATGGACCGCCGTTTACTTTCCAATCCGGTTCGGATCTGTTCGTTAGCTTTTCTATTTGGAATTATGCGGCCAATAATCAGGGTTCAACCCCGTATCCCACCTCAGTGGGCTTGCAGCTTTTAGGCGCTGAGCCATCCATTTCCACCTTAAACGCCGTTCCGAACAGTACCAACTCCTATTTCGGCGGCTAC
>JAYTGM010000212.1:0-5915 GCA_043733425.1 Terriglobia bacterium | reverse complement strand
CAGCACCACAGCCCGAGCAACACGCATCCGAATCGTCCCTCAATTGTAAGGACGTTACTCAAAACATACTCGTTACTATTTGTGGCCCACTACACTAGCACCGCAGCAGGGGCTGAAGCTGCCGCCACGGCAGAGAATTCAGGACGGCGACTTTGGTTAGACCCGCGCACCTAGCCTGGTCAACGCCGCAGGATACGTAGTCGAATTCCCGCGTTGCATGCGCATCGGTTGTGATGGCAATTTTCACACCTGCCTGACGGGGTAGGCACGCGTTTACGGCGGAAAGATCCAGCCTTTGCGGGCTGGAATTTATTTCAACAAAGCAGTCGTTGGTGCGGGCTTGCCGCAGAACGCGGTCCACCTCAATCTGATAGCCGGGCCGCTTCAGCAGCTTGCGCCCGGTGGCATGGCCCAGGATGTTGAAATATTTGTGATCCATGGCGCACAGGATTCTTTCCGTTTGCGCGGTTTTGTTCATGGCGAACTTCGAGTGGATGAAGCAGACGGTGTAATCAAGCTCTTTCAGGAGACTATCGGGATAATCGAGCGAGCCATTGGCGAGGATGTCCACTTCGGCGGATTTGAGAATGCGGATGCCGCACGTTTTATCGTTTAACTTATCGATGTGGCGGATCTGCTTCCAGAGGGCCTCTTCGGAGAGGCCGTGGGCAATCTTCAGACTTTGCGAATGGTCCGTTATACCGAGGTATTCGTATCCCTGGGCCTGGGCGGCCTCCGCCATCTGCTCAATGGTTTGGGCGCCATCGCTGGAGGTGGAGTGGGCGTGGAACTCGCCTTTGGTATCGGCCACTTGGATCAGCGCGGGGAGGGCGTCCCGTGAGTTCCGGCGGAATAAAAGAGAAACCCAGCTTTTTGTAAGCTTTGGCCTCATCGAGATAGTTGGTTCGGGAAGCGGCTAAGTGCAAGAGGCCCGGCCTGCGTTTTTGCAGTTGGCGAAGGTGCGCCTCTGAGCCGGTGGACACAAGGGTGGCCCAAACTCCAATTGCTTTTTTCTGTGGATTCCAGATTGAGACAAAAGCCGGGAAAGCTGGAAGTGAGCACGGCTGTTTTCAGAGTTGAAGAGTTCGGCGCGGTCGCTGAATCGCTTCACTGTGGAGATGCCAGAGCGAAGTTGCCGGTCTGAATGAGGAGTGCGGTCGGCGTTTTGTTGGACCAAATTAGCGATGCTTTCGGAAAGCGTTTCGATCTGTTTTGCCGCGGCGCGGTAGGCCCTCGCTTTGAACGGGTTTTCCTTTTGAGTTGTGCGCAGTTGCGCGAGGCTTCTGAGGCGGCCGGCAATTTCGGCATTACCTGGCATTGCTTAAGATTGGCGATGGTGAACTATTTTTCAGGTTAATGATAGCGGCACTTTTCGTGCCGACTCGCAGGGGGCTATAAATTTTTCTTATCAGAAAATAATTTGCTATTTGCTTCACAAGCAGTACACTGGGGTTGTCTTCATGTTTCCGATTGTTCTCCTTTCCGTCATTACCCGCGGGGTCGTCGTAAGCGGCCCTGCCTGAGGCGGATCGATCTTCGGTTCAGCCATCGGCAGGGTGCAGCAGACTCTGCCGGTGGCTTTTTCTTTTTTCAGGCCAAAATTTATGTCGAACCAAACTTCATCGAAAATACTGAGCGGTGCACAGATTCTTCTCGAGTGTCTTGCTAAAGAAGAGGTAGATTGCTTTTTCGGCTATCCCGGCGGCGTCACGCTTCCCCTTTATGACGCGCTTTATGATTCGCCCGTGAAGCACATTCTGGTCCGCCACGAAGAAAACGCGGTCTTCGCCGCCGAAGGGTACGCGCGCACAACCGGTAAGGTGGGCGTGTGCTGCGCTACTTCAGGCCCCGGCGCCACGAACCTGATTACGGGCTTGGTGGATTCCCTGATGGATTCCATTCCGATTGTTGCCATCACCGGCCAGGTTTCAAGCCACCTGATTGGCAGCGACGCCTTTCAAGAAGCAGACACGTTCGGCATCACGCGCCCCTGCACGAAACATAACTACATGGTGCAGCGCCTGGAAGACCTGCCGCGGATCATTCACGAAGCGTTTTACATTGCATCGACGGGACGACCTGGGCCCGTGCTGGTGGATATTCCGAAAGATATTTTCCAGGCCAGGGGCGAGTATGTGCCTGTCGATACCATCCATCTGCCCGGCTACAAGATTTTCACGGAAGGCCACACCGGCCAGATCCGCCGCGCGGCACAGATGATCTGGGAAGCGGAACGTCCGCTGGTCTACGCGGGTGGCGGCATCATTGCATCTAATGCGAGCGGCGAACTTCGCGAGTTGGTGGATCTTGCCGCGCTCCCCACAGTATGCACGCTGATGGGCTTGGGCGCGCTGCCGGCCGATCATCCGCAGTACATCAGCATGCCCGGCATGCATGGCAGCTATGCGGCGAACATGGCCATCACGGAGAGCGACCTGCTGATCGCGCTTGGGGTTCGCTTTGACGACCGCGTGACGGGCAAGCTGGCCGCGTTCGCTCCGCACGCGAAGATTATTCACGTGGATATCGATCCCGCGGAAATCGCTAAGAATCGCGTGCCAGACGTACCGATTGTGGGCGATGTGAAGCGGGTGCTTCAGAAACTTACGAAAGTTGTTGCCGAACTGAAGCCTGAAATGGAAGCGGCAACGGCGAAGCCGCGCGCTGCGTGGCAGGCGAAATTGAACGGTTGGCAGAAACAGCATCCGTATGACCGGGGCCGTTCAGAGAGTGAAATCAAGCCGCAGCATCTGATTTCTGAGATCGACCGGCTTTCCGCGGGGGAGGCGATTGTGTGTACCGACGTGGGCCAGCACCAGATGTGGTCCGCGCAATTGATCCGCTTCAATGAGCCGCGGCTTTGGATCAACTCAGGCGGCTTGGGAGCGATGGGCTTCGGGCTGCCCTCAGCTATCGGGGCGCAGTTCGCGCGACCCGATAAACTAGTCTTCGCCATTGTGGGCGACGGCGGGTTTCAGATGTCCGTCCCTGAACTAGCGACGATGGTGAATTACGGTTTGCCTATCAAAATCATCGTGATGAACAACGGCCACCTGGGCATGGTGCGTCAATGGCAGGAGCTTTTCTATGACAATCGCTTGAGCCAGGTCAGGCTCGATTGCTTCCCGGATGCTGAAAAACTGGCAGGTGCTTACGGCTTTAAGGGCAACACGGTGACGAAGCCGGCCGATCTGGCGGGCGCTCTTGACGTGGCGGTGCGCGAACCCGGACCTTATCTTCTCAATGTGATGGTCACGCAATTCGAAAACGTGTACCCGATGGTTCCATCCGGTGCCGCGATCAGCGATATGGTGCTTGGCGCGGTGGCTAAACCCGTGGCGGTGGCCTAATGCAGCAAGTCATCTCCGTTCTTCTTGAGAACCAACCCGGTGCGTTGTTGCGCGTGACCGGTCTTCTCTCCGCGCGCGGCTACAACATTGAAAGCCTGACGGTTGCGCGCACGATGGACCCTGACTTGTCGCGCATGACGATTGTTGTGGATGTCGAAGAGCGCCTGCATGCCCAGGTGATTAAGCAGATGAACAAACTGATCAACGTGCTGCAAGCGAGTGAAATGTCCGCAGACACTTCGGTGACACGCGAAATGATTCTGCTGCACACGCGCCCCACGCATCAGGACCGGGCCGCGGTGCTGAAAGAAGCGGAGATTTTCGGGGCCCGCGTGGTGGATTCATCGACCGATGGTTTTGCGCTTGAAGTAACGGGCGCAGCCGGTACGCTGGAAGAATTTATCGGTGTCATGAAGAGTTACGGCGAAATTGAAGTGACGCGCTCCGGCGCGATCGCGGTATCGCTGGAAGCAAGAAAATTACGCCTCCAACCCCCGGTTCCCACGCGAACATTCGTGCGTACCGAAATCCCGGTTGAGGAAATGGACGGAGTCCCCAATGGCTGAACCCACGCAGAAAGCAAAACGCTATTACGAACAAGACGGAGACCTCTCCTACCTAACGGGCAAGACCGTCGCGATTATCGGCTACGGCAGCCAAGGCCACGCGCACGCGCTGAACCTGCGCGATTCCGGGATCGACGTGATTGTCGGCCTTTATGGCGGCAGCCCTTCGTGGAAGAAGGCGGAAGCCGCGGGATTGAAAGTGATGACGGTGAGCGAGGCCGCCAAGACCGCGGACATCACGATGATTCTGGTCTCCGATCATATTCAGGCCGACCTGTACGATCACGAGATTGCGCCCTACATGACCAAGGGCAAGACGTTGATGTTCGCGCACGGATTCAACATCCACTTTGGCTTTATCAAGCCTCCGGCGGACGTGGATGTGAGCATGGTGGCCCCGAAGGCTCCAGGCCACAGAGTGCGCGAGCTGTTCACGGAAAATGTGGGCGTGCCGGCGCTGGTGGCGGTGCATCAAAACCCCAGCGGCAAGGCTCTTGAGACTGCGCTAGCGTATGCAAGGGCGCTAGGATGCCTGAAAGCGGGAGTGATTGAAACTCACTTCAAGGAAGAGACGGAAAGCGATCTGTTCGGCGAACAAACCGTGCTTTGCGGTGGCGTAGGCGAGCTGATCCGCGCCGGTTTCGAAACGCTGACTGAAGCCGGATACGCACCGGAAATTGCTTATTTCGAATGCCTGCACGAGCTGAAGCTGATTGTGGACTTGATCTATGAGGGCGGCTTGGGCTACATGCGCTATTCCATTTCGGACACGGCGGAATATGGCGATTACACGCGCGGCAAGCGGCTGGTAAATGATGAAACGCGGCGGGAAATGAAGAAGATTCTCAGCGAGATTCAATCCGGCGAATTCGCCACGGCGTGGCTTGCGGAAAACAAAGCGGGCCGCCAGAAGTTCCTCGCGATGAGGGCGGAAGCGGCGGATCAACCGATTGAGAAAGTGGGTGCTGAGTTGCGCGCCATGATGCCTTTCCTGAAGAAGAAAAAAGAAGCCGGAGTTCCGGTAGCAAGCACTAACTAATATGAAAATCTCCACGTTCGATACCACGCTCCGGGACGGCACGCAGGGGGAAGCCGTCTCCTTCTCGGTCGATGATAAGATCCTGATCGCAGAGAAGCTGGACGAACTGGGGATTGATTACATCGAAGGCGGCTGGCCGGGCTCCAATCCAAAGGACAAGGAGTTTTTCTCCCGAGCCAAACAGATCAAATTGGGTCACGCCAAATTGACCGCCTTCGGTGCTACAAGGTTCGCAAAAAATCCTGTTCACGAAGATCACAATGTGCGAGCGCTCCTTGAAGCGGAGACGCCGGTGATCAGCATCTTCGGAAAAAGTTGGGACTTTCACGTGGAGCGCGCTTTGGGCATCACGCTGGATGAAAATCTGGCTCTGATTTCCGAGACGGTCCATTACCTGAAGCAGCATGGCCGCGAAGTGGTTTACGATGCAGAACATTTTTTTGACGGCTATATCGCGGACCCAAATTATGCGATGCGCACGCTGGAAGCAGCGCAGCAGGCCGGTGCAGACGTGCTCTGTCTTTGCGATACCAACGGGGGCACGCTGACAGGCCGCCTGGCGGAAATTGTGATGGAAGTGCGCCGCAGGTTCGATGGCACGTTGGGGATTCACACACACAACGATTCTGACGTAGCCGTCGCGAACACCATCGCGGCGGTGGAGCAGGGCGTGACGCATGTTCAGGGCTGTTTGAATGGATACGGCGAGCGCTGCGGCAACGCTAACCTGGCTTCCGTTTTGGCGAACCTGGAGCTCAAGCTTGGCCATACGACGATCGGGCTCGAAAAACTTTCGAGCCTGGCTCATGTGGCCAGATTTATTGCAGAGTTAGCGAACCTGCCGCTGCGTCGCGATACGCCTTTTGTGGGCAGCAGCGCTTTCGCACACAAAGGCGGTGTTCACGTCAGCGCGGTGCTGAAAGATTCCGCCACTTACGAACATATTCATCCGGAGGCTGT
>JAYTGM010000211.1:0-2059 GCA_043733425.1 Terriglobia bacterium | reverse complement strand
TAACAATGAAACGATTTTGTGCGGCATTGTGCATGTTTACGGGTTTGGCGTTGGCACAACCTTATGGAAGACCACCACAAGGGCAGATATTCGAGCGCACCCAGATGGATCTATCGCGTGCAGGGCAACACTCATATGACAGGCGGCGGATTGCCAAGGCACAGCACGAAATCGGTGAATTCCAGCGCAAACTCAGTTATCGCGGTTTCTCCCGCCGTGATCTGGACCGCGCTATCGGCGCGACCGACAATGTGGTGCGAAAGGGATCCATTCCGCCACGGGACCGGGATATTCTCTATCGCGACCTGGAAAGCATGCGCGAATTTCGAGCCTACGCGCGCTAAGCTTCCGGCAAGAACTATAATGAGTTGAGGGAATTTATGGTTCAACTTACAGACAACGCCGTTTCCAAGGTGAAAGAGATCATTTCCAGCCAGGACCCGCAGCCTTCCGGGCTTCGGATCTCCGTGGTGGGTGGCGGTTGCTCCGGCTTCAGCTATTCCATGGCGTTCGAGACCGCGCCCAATATGCTAGACAAGACTTACAACTACGACGGCCTGAAGGTTTTCGTGGATCAGGCGAGCTTGTTGTACCTGGACGGCGCACGCGTGGATTATGTGGAGACGATGGAAGGCTCTGGCTTCAAGTTCGAGAATCCGCAGGTGAAGAGCACGTGTGGTTGCGGCAGTTCGTTCAGCGTGTAAAGAAAATCGTTTTGCAGCAAATAGCCGACCCTTTCATAGGGTCGGCTATTTTTACGTGCAGACAACAAAAAAAGGGACCGGCCGAAGCCGATCCCTTTCAAAATCCCGGAGGATACTAAAACTAGCTTTTCTTGGAGCGGAACTTCAGCAGGCCCAAGCCGATAAGAGCGGAACCAAGAAGACCCATGGTGGCGGGTTCCGGGGTACCGGTCGGGACACTGTAGGTATAGGTGATTGAGCTCACTGCGCCAGCGGTGGCGCTTCCCCCAAAGAATACGCCGGGAACAGCATTGCCGCTAAACGTACCGTTACCAGCGGCGACACTGAAAGCGTTCGTCGAAAAACCAGGGCCCGAGTAAAGGGAGAAAGAACCGCTGGGAACGTTGGTGTTGCTGGGGGCTGGAGACGAGGTTAACCCAGTAAACGGATTGAAGCCTGGATTTGCCGTTCCGTTAACAGGACCGGCAGAGGGGCTGACGGTCACAGAAGTTACGGGCCCTGTTAGGGTCAGTGGAATTGTCGCGGTTGCGTTGGTGAAGGTCTGGTTAACACCAGTTGAGTTGAAGACATCGACTTCCGCAGTGGTTGAGGTCGCAAAATTGATCAAGATGCCCGTAAGCGTTCCGAGCGTGGTGTCAAATTTTTGCAGGGTAAACATATCCGTGAACGGCGCAGTTGCCGTTGCCGAGGTATGCGAGAAACTAACAGTTGCCGCTGAAGCGCTGACAGACATTGCCGCCAATAGCACTAAAAACTTTTTCATGCAGGTATTCCTCCGATTTGATATTGGGTATTACTTGTTAGAGTATACGGAACCACGCCGCTAGAAGCAATAACTTTGAAAGGTTTTTTTTGGCTATTGTTCTGCTGAACTTACGGCGCTTCTCCGCTTTGCGACAAGTGCATTTCGTATGGAATCAGTCAATTGAGTCCGCACTTATGCCCTTTCCTTTTCTGAAAGCGGAGTGCCAAAGTGGTAGCGTGCCTTTCTCAAATGGAGCAAATCTGGCTGAATCAGTCCTTCAGGTCCCGCATTCCCGTATCCGCGAATTAGCTGAAATCGCCATGGGGATGGAGGGCGTGCTGAAACTCTACTTCGGCGAATCGAATCTGCCCACGCCGGATTACATCAAGCGCGCGGCGGCGCAGGCGATGGCCGACGGGTTTACCTTTTATTCGGAAAACGCGGGGCTGCCCTCGCTGCGACGCGCCATCGCGCAGCATTACGAACGCTTTCAGGGCGTGACGCTGGACCCGGCGAGCGAAATTGTGGTCACCACTTCCGGCGTGCAGGCGCTCAACGTGGGCATCCGCGCACTGCTCGATCCGGGCGATGAAGCACTGGTCCTGACGCC
>JAYTGM010000210.1:0-2064 GCA_043733425.1 Terriglobia bacterium | reverse complement strand
GCCCAAAAAAATCTTCCAGTCCGGCGTTTGAAACTTTCGGCGCGTGGTCCGCCAGTGCGATGGCGGCAAGAAGGCGGGAACGCTCGTTTTCGATAGTGGTTCCAGGTTTGACAGCCAGCGCCCGCTCCAGACGGCTGATCAAGCCTGCGGATTCAGCGGGCGTCATCAGCGGCTGGCACCAATCGAATACCAGCGCAACCTGGCGAATATCTGTGTCTGACCCGGTTGCGGATTTCAGCGCCCATTCGATGGCGCGGCGGCCTTGCACAGAGTCATCCGCCACCCGGTAATAAAGGGCGCTGGCGAAGCCGGGTTCCAGCATGGTGGCCCCGCCCTTGGTCAGAAGGTCGAATTGCTCCCAGCGGAGAGACTTGCGCTCGCGTTCCCGCCGCAGCAAACGGAGGCGGCTGGGCAGCAGGAATAGTCTGGGATGTTCCGTATAAATGGTGAGCGTGTCGACAGGCGAAGCCGGGCCGCCGGAGGGGTCAGGCTGCTGGGCGTACACGGGGAGATGCACGAAGAGGGTTAGTGTGGCGGCAAGAGCCAGAGCGGTTCGGAACGGGAAACCTATCACCATCTCGATTGTGTCAGAGTGGCGCGCATTTGGGCATTGTGTCAGAGTGACACAATATGACTCGCTCAATCCGTCCAGAACGCGGCCGCTCTTACTCGGGAAGACAGTGCTTTCAAAGACTTGCACGGTTTGACACTTGGCCCGAGGGTTGCTATTTATTGATGGAATCAAAGAAGTACTTTTCAACCTGCCCTCTGCTGCAACAGGCTGGCAGTTCGGTTTTAGGCTTATGGGACAACGTGCTTGCGGGAGCCGCTGTGATCAGTCGTAAAAGGCCTCGAATTCGGATCGCTTGCGGGTTGCATGCAGGGGGGTTTTTATTGTTCGCCCTCCTTTTTACACCCCTTCTTAGTGCTGCGGAACCTTTCCGGATCGCGATTGCCGGTTTGGTGCATGGACACGTCAGTGGATTTCTGAAGTCAGCGAAAGCGCGGCAAGATGTTGTGATCGCCGGAATTTTCGATCCTGACCCGGCGTTGGTCGGCCGCTATGGAGACCAGTTTGGAGTACCCGCAAACGGGCGGTTCACTTCGCTGGACGCGATGTTGACGGCAATCCGGCCAGATGCGGTAGCAACGTTCACCAGCACGCTAGGGCATCGGGCTGTGGTGGAAGCGAGTGCCAAGCGCAAAATTCCGATCATGATGGAAAAGCCGCTGGCAACGAATCTGGTGGATGCACGGGCCATGGCGGTAGCCGCGAAATTGGCGGGAGTTCCTGTAATTGTGAATTACGAGACCACCTGGTACCCGAGCCATGCGGAAATCTGGCGAATGGTCCGGCAGAATAATTCGGTGGGCGATATCCGGCGCATGGTGGCGATGGATGGGCATCAGGGGCCAAAGGAGATACATGTTCAGCCCGAGTTTTTCGATTGGCTGACCGACCCGGAGCAGAACGGGGCCGGCGCTCTGTTCGATTTCGGCTGCTATGGCGCGAACCTGATGACGTGGCTGATGGATGGCGAGCGGCCACTGAAGGTGACCGCGATTATACAGACAAACAAGCCCAAAATTTACGAGGACGTGGACGATGAGGCGACGGTGCTGCTGGAGTACGCCAAAGCGCAGGGCGTGATTGAGGCGAGTTGGAATTGGCCTTTTGCGCGGAAGGATCTGGAGGTTTACGGCGAATCCGGCTACGCCATTGCGACAGGCGGCACGGGTTTACGAGTGCGATTCAAAGATCAGAAAGCGGAAGAAGTACGCACGCCCGCGCCGCTTGCGCCAAATACGCGCGACCCCATTTCTTACTTAATGGCGATTGTTCGTAATAAGGTTGCGCCTTCGGGGTTGTCTTCCATGGAGAATAATCTGGTTGTGGTGGAGATTCTGGAAGCTGCACGGGAATCTGCTCGCAGCGGGAAGACCGTGGTGCTGGCGCGGTAGCTACCAGCTGAGAATTCCCGTTCGCGGGAGTTCGTCCAGATTGGGGAGATACACCGTGTGGCAGCGTTCGCAGCGGTAGACCTCACTGCCCGGCGGCGCCAC
>JAYTGM010000209.1:0-5951 GCA_043733425.1 Terriglobia bacterium | reverse complement strand
CAATGCCATTCTGATGTGCGCTCATGATTCATTTCCTTTCCGCCCTGCTCTCTAATTAATTCCACTGGAAATGTCTCACTGATATTGGCACAGAGGGCTTGTGGGCCGCCCGGTTGCTCCGCCAAGACCGGCCAACACCACGCTCTTCAGCAGCCTGCTAGAGATGATATGAAGCGAGGTGTACTGCAGGTGCGTCGGATGTTCGGGGCCGTTTGCCGACACACGAACTGTCATTGCCGCGGCTATGCCCACCAAGGTATACCTAATTATTGTTGCCGGTCGGTTCGTCCGTTGACCGGTTTTGAACTGATCATCGTTGGCTGGTTTGCAGGTGATCACTGAGGAGATAAGTGCTCAGCCCGCTAGCCTAAGAGACGCCCGTAATCACGCCCATTGCATTCAGATCCATCTGAAGGGCACGCGATTCTTTCGGTAACCCGGGCATTAGCACAATGTTCCCGGAAATCACAACCAGAAAGCCCGCCCCTGCCGACAGCCTCACATCTGATACATGCAACGTCCATCCCGTAGGCGCTCCGGACAACTTGGGATTATCTGAAAACGAATATTGCGTCTTCGCCACACAAACCGGAAGGCTGCCGAACCCCCACTGGGAATATTGGGCCAGCTTCTTTGCCGCCCTTTCGCTGTAATCCACCGCGTGTGCACCATAAACCTTTTCAGCTACTTTCAGGATCTTCTCTTCCGCTGTATCGGCTGCAGCGTAAGCAGTCTGCACCAAACCGCCAGAGTGCGAGTCAATGGTCCGGACCACTTCTTCCGCCAGAGCGACAGCACCCTCGCCCCCTCGGGCAAAGGCTTCGGAGAGGGCGTTGGTCACGCCTTGCTGTGTGCAATACTCCCGAACCAGCCGAAGCTCATCTGCCGTGTCGCCCGGGAACCTGTTGATGGCAACTACCGTTGGCACGCCAAATTCCCGCAGGTTGGCAATATGCCTTTGTAGATTCACAAAGCCGCTTGCCATGTCCCCTCCTCCCTGGTTCTTCAGGCTTTGGATGGTGGTGACAAGCACGGCGGCACTCGGCTGAATTCCCGAAGAGGGTCCCACCAGATCCATGTATTTTTCGAATCCCAGGTCGGAACCAAACCCTACCTCGTTCACCACATAATCCGCCAATCGCAAACCCATCTCCTGTGACACCACGCTGCTGGTTCCGTGCGCAATATTGGCGAACGGCCCGCAATGCACCAGCGCCGGCGTGCCTTCGGTGGTCTGAACCAGATTCGGAAGAAATGCTTCATTCAGTAGAGCCATCATGGCCCCGGTGCCTTTCAGTTCCGCCGCTCGTACAGGCCGCCCGTCACGCGATGTTCCAATCACTATGGCTTCCAGCCGGTGCCGCAAGTCATCACGATCTCGCGCGAGCGACAGAATCGCCATAATCTCTGACGCCGCCGTGATGAGAAACTCGCTCCGGCGATTGCTTCCCTGCCGCTGGCCGCCCACGCTCACCGTAATGTGACGCAGGGCTCGGTCATTCATATCGAGCGCGCGCGGCCAGGTGATTCCCTCCGGATCGATATCGAGAGGATTACCGTGAAACAGATGCGCGTCAATCAAGGCCGAGAGAAGATTATGGGCCGAAGTGATAGCGTGAAAATCCCCATGAAAGTGCAGATTAATCTTTTCACTGGGTTCCAAGGTGGAACGTCCCGCGCCCGCGGCCCCGCCCTTCATCCCGAATACCGGGCCAAGGGAGGGCTCGCGTGACGTAATCACCGCCTTCTTGCCGATTCGTTCCAGGCCTTGCACCAGCCCGATGGCTGTCACCGTTTTGCCTTCACCGGAAACAGTAGGCGTAGTTGCGGTAACCAGAATCAGTTTGCCGCGCCGCGGCAGTTCCGGGTCTTGTAAAAGCTCCAGCTTCAACTTGGCGCCGTACTTGCCCAATGGCTCTACGTACCGGCTGGGGATTTGCAGTTTCACGGCGATCTCTTGGATCGGAAGAAGGGAATTCGTCACTCTACACCATAATAAAAGACGCGCCAACGCTGCGCCAATGCTGCGCGGTGACACGCGGCGCGGATCGCGATTTCGCCGGGCCAGTCATCTGCGTAGTGTTTCGATCAATCGCCAGGAAACAACACCCACAACTCGGGCCGGCCGCTATTACAGTGGACGGCACGAGGCAGAAATCCTAAGCAGGCCCATGAGAGATACAGTGCCGTGCGTGCGCACTGCCAGGCCCCGTGCGATGTGTTTTGCAGCGGAAGTTCCCGCAAGCGGCTGGTGGCCGATGGCACGGGGTGAAAAATTCGCTCCACCCACGGGGCCCGCACAGGCTCATCATCCTGCAGACGGTCCAGCTTAACAATCGCTTCTTCGAGGAAACGCTTCGGGACACCGTGGTCCAGTGCAAACCGGTCTGCTGCAAAGACAGCGGGACGGCTGAGCGAAGGCAAAATCAAGAGACCCGCGAATGACCAGACGGTGAACCAGAGTGCAGTCGTCATCAGACCCGCTGGTTCGCCAAGGTTCGAGCCGGACAGCTTAGCCGCAAGCGCGAAGCCTGCTAAATTCCACAGCATGGCAAACGCAACGCCCCGCGTCCAAGCTCCTGTCGCGAAGGTTCCCGCGCGCCGAACAATTTGGAGAGCGCATACCTCTGGCGATAGTTGAGTGAGCCAGAATGCGGGAATCACGATTCGCACCCTCCCTGGCCATCCGGCGAAGCCGCCCACGAAACCGGAATCCGCTGAGTTGTAAACCACCGTACCGGGAGTTGCGATGCCCCAGCGCTGAAGTGCGGCTGCGGCAGGGCTGACATTTGCTTCAACCTCGCGTAGCCCGCCAACCAGCCGTGCCAAGGGAGCCTGCGCCAGAAGAAGCGCCATCATCAGCACAGCCACGCAAGCCACTGCCCCGGCCAGTCCCTGTAAACGCGCCGCCGCCAGAATCAGATACCCGCACAGGAGCATGATCACCGACTGCCAAAAAACGCCCCGAAGCCATTTTGCGAGGAACGCCCATGCACCGGTGTAAGCACGCTCGTACTTCTTCGGCAGCAGGTACCCTCCAAGCAAGTCGAAGGGAAAACTGATTACGATGTATGCCCCAAGCACCATGGCGAGAGCAACTGGCACAGGTCGCCCGGAAAGAAATCGGTTCGGCAAATCCAGCCCCAGCGCAATCAGAGACAGAACGACCATCACTCCTACGCCGGAGATTCCCAGCCAAAGTCGCGCCCGGGCATAAGTCATTATTATTCCCGATGCCCCGGTGGCGCTTCCGCTTCAATCATTAGATACTGTTGCCCGCTTTCGGCGGACCCGCCGCCAGAGAGCGAAGACCATGTTCCGCACTGGCTTCGGAACGTTTTACCACCGCTTCACGTTATCAAAACGCTCACCGCCGGGCGGTTCAACGGTGTGGTGTATCCTCCTTCTCGAATCGGCTACCTCTTGTTGTTGGTCAAATTCTTGCTCAAAGTCGAGCATTGCAGGTAGGTCATCGATTTGTTTCGACCGATTGACCATAATTCGAATGCTTTGACCTGAGCTGATGATCACGTTCCAAAGAATCATTTCTTTTTATAGATCCAATCAGCAAAACCATAATCGTATTAGACTGGAGCAAAGTTAGTAAGGCGGCGCGGATAGAGTTGGCCAGTCTTTCTGCCAGGCTTTATTGATGCGCGTTCTCAACTTTCTTTAGGAGCTTGGATAACGACATGGAACCACTTTCGTATTCTCAGTACAGCATCGTCTACAACGCTTTTTCTTTTGTTCTTGCTGCCATGGGGGCTGCGACGATTTTCTTGTTCATCAGTCGCTCTCAAATTGCACCCCAATACAAAACTGCTGTCACGCTTTCTGGAATTGTGACGATGGTTGCCCTCTACCACTATGCCCGTATTTTCAATAGTTGGACTGAAGCCTACAGCGTATTGAACGACGTCGTTACGGTTACAGGCCGCCCATTTAATGATGCCTATCGCTATATGGATTGGCTGGTCACGGTGCCACTGCTGGTCACAGAATTGGTTTTGGTGATGCGTTTGCCGGGGAAGTTGGGATCTTCCAAGGCGACCAAGTTGGCTGTACTGGCACTCATCATGGTTGCGCTTGGATATCCTGGTGAAATTTCCAAAGATTCCAGCACGCGCTGGCTATGGTGGGGTCTTTCCATGATTCCGTTTCTAATTATCCAGTATGAGTTATTTGTCGGCCTGAAGAGCGCCATTGAGGCCCAACCGGAAAGTACACGCGGAATGGTTAGTACAGCACGGTACATCACTGTGGTTACCTGGTTCTTCTACCCCATTGTCTTTATACTGCCGATGATTGGCTTGAGCGGCGCTGGGGCTACGGTAGGAGTTCAGGTCGGCTATAGTATCGCGGACGTGTTGGCCAAAGCCGCCTTTGGCATTTTTATATACAACATTGCCTTAGCAAAGACCCAGGGTGACTCCATAATGGCGGTCTCTAAGCTTTAGTTTTCGATTGATTCAGCGGCTGTTAAACGTCCGGCATTCAGCCGGACGTTTCATTTTAGTTGGTTGATTTATGACATTCCGCGAACCGATTTCGGCTATCGACCTGATCGTCCTTGGCGGGGGCTGCGCCGGCTTGAGCTTGGCAAGCCGCTTGGCAGAGCAGGATAGCTCCTTTCGAACTTTGGTTATTGAGGCTCGTCCATCTTACTGCGAGGACAGGACCTGGTGTGGCTGGCGCACAGAGCCTCATTTTTTTAGCGATTGCGTAAGAGTGGAATGGAACCAATGGGAGGTAGTGACGCCTGCGGGTAGGTTCCGGCAAGCTAGTGAGCAGTATCCGTACGAGTTGATACAGGCTGATCGCTTTTATAACAAAGCTTGTAAAATCATAAGTGCCAGCAATTCAGTAAGCCTCATCTTAGGTGCAGAGGTAGACAACGTAAGTGATAGCTCGCTGAGAGTCTCTGTAACACTGAAAGATCAGCGAACTTTCAATGCTCCCTGGGTAATCGATACCCGGCCCAGGCAAGAGATTGTGCAGTCACCATGGCTTTGGCAGAATTTTGTCGGCTACGTTGTCAGCTTTCGTGAGGGCTGTGATCCTTTTGTCGGCCGAATTCCTACTTTGATGGACTTTCAGCCGCCAGATGCCAGCGTTGCTCAGTTTGTCTATCTTTTGCCGATCTGCCCTGGTTCCTATCTTGTGGAATGGACTCGTTTTGCATCGGTTTCCGGTCAACTGCCATTCATTGAGGCTCAATTGATCGAATGGCTGAATCAGCGCGCGGGGGAAAGCTGGAAAATGGAAAGACGTGAAAGCGGCTCCCTCCCCATGGCACTACCCGCACCGGAACGGCGAAAACGCGTTCTTTCGGCAGGAACTCGCGGTGGAAGCATGCGGGCCTCCACTGGTTACGCCTTCCACTCAATCCAGCGCTGGGCCGACGCTTGTGCGTCGTCTCTCCTCTCAACGGGCCGTCCGCTGGCACCCCAGCGTAACCGTCTACTGGATGCGCTCGATGCTTCATTCCTGACTGTTCTGCAGAACAAATCTACTTCCGCCTCAAAAATATTCGGAGACCTCTTCGCGCATTGCGAACCCGATAGCCTGGTGCGTTTTCTTGCTGGTATTCCGCGGGCGGGTGATTTCTGGGCCGTGATTCGCAGCCTGCCTTGGGGGCCTTTTTTGCCCACAGTGCCGAACCTTGTTTATTCTTGGTGTAAGGCATGATTCGGTTTGCTCAACGCTATTACAGCACCGCCTTTTTATCGACGACTTCCTTATTGGTGCTTTTAACAGCGGTTGGCGCACCGCTTCCTCGCCAGCTTCTCATCGGTTTGCTGGTCGTAGGGGTTGTTCTCTTCGGTTTGCCTCACGGAGCACTCGACCCTCTTGTCGCTAAGCAAGCTATGAGTAATCAGTCTTTCTATAGCCGAACGACGTTCTACGTGGTTTACTCCCTGATTGCTTTGTTCTACGGTCTGCTTTGGTGG
>JAYTGM010000208.1:0-15078 GCA_043733425.1 Terriglobia bacterium | reverse complement strand
CTTCAGTCAAGCCCACGCTGCCGATGCCGGGCTCTGTATAAGTGGCGCCAGGAATGCGATTGCGATGAATAGCCGTGACCGGTTTACCCGCCATATGCCCCACCGCCAACATGCCTTCCGCCGACGCCGCATGCGCCAGTTGGGGCATACCGGCCACGATATCGCCGATAGCATACAGGCCGGGTTCGGTGGTCTGCATCATCTCATTCACTTTCACAAAGCCACGATCCAATTCGATCTTCGTGTTTTCAATGCCCACGTTTGCGGTGTTGGGGGCGCGGCCCACAGCCACCAGAAGCTTTTCCGCCGTCACCTCTTCCTGCTTGCCATTCGCCAGAGTCACTGTCATCTGGATGCCCGCGCCGCCCTTGCGGATGTTCTCGCACTTGGCCCCGGTTTCCACGCGGATCTTCTCTTTTTTGAACACACGCTCCAGCTCTTTCGAAATCTCTTCGTCCTCAACGGGAACCAGGCGGGGCAGCATTTCAAACAGGCTGACATCGGCCCCGAACTTCTTGAACATAGATGCGAATTCCACGCCCACCGCGCCCGCGCCGATGATGGCAAGCGATTTCGGCACTGCGGTTAAGTTCAGAATTTCAACATTCGTCAGCAGGAATTCCGGGTCTGGCTGCAACCCGGGAATCATGCGCGCCGTCGATCCCGTAGCCAGCAAGATGAATTTCGCGTCGTGCGTTTCCGTGCCTTTCTCAGTCTTTACTTCAACCTTGCCACCGCCCTTCAACGTCGCATACCCGGCAATGACCTGCACTTTGTTCTTCTTCATCAGAAACTCAACGCCCTTGGCGTGTTTCGTCACGATTTTGTTCTTGCGGTCAATCACTTTCGGAAAATTCAAAACCGGATTCTGGACGGAAATGCCCTCGTCTTCAGCATGCTGAAAATAAGTCCAGACATCGGCCGTATGAAGCAGGCTCTTGGTAGGAATGCAGCCTACGTGAAGGCAGGTGCCGCCCAACTTGCCGTCTTTTTCGATAATCACTGTTTTGAGGCCGTATTGCCCCGCGCGGACTGCGGCAGAGTAGCCTCCTGGCCCACTGCCAATCACAATCAGGTCGTATGTCACTACCCCTTATTCTACAGTAGGGGTACCTGGATGAAAGCCACTCTGCTACTTGCGCTTACGGCGCTCCTTTTGCCTGCGCAATCTGCCCGGCCGCGAACCCGCAAGCCAGCTGCAAAGCCATCTGCGGCAGTCACGGCCCCCGCGCCCGACAAATTTCCTCTTCGCCGCATTCAGATTAAGGGCAACAAGTTTCTGACAGCCGCGCAGATCCAAACAGTAGCGGGCTTGCCTCTGGACAAACCTTTGGGCAAGACGGATTTCGACGCCGCGAGGGATCGTTTATTGGCGACGGGCTATTTCGAATCGGTCGCGTTTCAATTCGGTCCGATCGCGGCTCCGTCGCAGGGCTATGAAGCCACGTTCGACGTGGTGGAAGTGCCTAGCGTTTATGAAGTGGAATTCGAAAATCTGCCCGTCCCCACGCCGGAAATCGAAGCTGCTTTAAAATCAGGAAACGTTTTCTACGGCCCAAAGGTTCCCGGCACCCAATTGGTGTTGGGCTTTTATACGCGGCAGATAGAACAATTTCTGGCAGCGCGCAACCACCCCGCGCGCGTCGTGGGGGAACTGGTGCTGGCCGGAAAAAGCGATTACAAAATCCTGTTCCGGTCCGCTGAGCCGCTGCCCCCGGTTGCATTCGTGACCTTTACCGGCAACAAAGCAATCCCCGCCATTCTGCTGCAGAACGCAATCAACGATGTCGCTTTCGGCACGCCCTTCAGCAAAGATCATTTCCGCCTTCTTCTGGAAAATCAGGTCCGCCCTCTCTATGAAGCGAAAGGCATGATTCGCGTAGCGTTTCCCCTGTTCACCACGGAACCGGCACCCAAGGTGAAAGGCGTGCTGGTACACGTCACCGTAGAGGAAGGGCCGGTTTACACCTTGAACAAGATTTCACTCAACGGTGCTGATCCCGATTACCTGGAGTATCTGAAGATCAAGCCCGGCGTTGCAGACTTCGATCAGATAAATGAGGCTCTGACGAACGTGAAAAGCCAGATGAAGCGCAACGGCTATCTGGAAGTGCAAGGAACGCTGGAGCGCAAGATCGACGATAAAGCGAAAACCGTGGAAGTGACTGCCGAAATGACGCCCGGCCCGCAATTCACCATGGGCAAGCTCACCATTGAAGGCCTGGATTTAAATAGCGAGCCCGTGGTGAGGAAGCTTTGGATTGTGGAGCAAGGCAAGCCGTTCAATGCCAACTATCCAGATTACTTTCTAAATAGAATTCGTGAAGATGGCTTGTTCGATGGGCTTGGTTCCACCAAAGCGGCCATCCAGCGGAATGACCAAACGCATGTTGTGGATGTGACGCTTGCCTTTGGAAGCAGCCCCAAACCAAAGCCGAAGCGGCTTCCCGGCATCATGAATGAACAACCGCCTCAGAACTAGCCAGGCAATCCAGATATTTCATTGCCGGAATTTCCAAAGAATTTGCCGCAACATGCCCAGCAACAAAGGCGCATCGCGATTCGCAAAGTTCGCCCGCCGCAGGAACCGTCTGACTTTGCGCTCCAGCGAATCCGCCACAATACGGTTCGTGTAGCCGCTCTCCCGTAAGACCTGAAGCAGCATGACCGTAAGCTGCTCCGCATCCGCGCCGCCCATGGGGCCGTGCGGCGGCCACTCAGGCTGCGTCGGCTGCTCACGGATCACTTCATAAAGGCAGACCGCAACGGCCTGCCCCAGGTTCATGGAAGGCGTTTCAGGCGAAGTGGGAATCTGCGTCAGCCAGTGGCAATAACTCATCTCGTCATTCGTCAGGCCGAATTTTTCTGAGCCAAAGAGTAGAGCGATGGGTCCCGCTTCCGCGGCGTTGCGCAAATCCGGCCCGGCCTGCTCCATGCTGATCAGCGGATGCTGCAACTCGCGGTGTCCTACGGCCGTTGTGCCCACCACCAGACCGCAATCCGCCACTGCCTCCGCAACGCTGCCGAACACCACGGCATCCCTCAGCACTTGCGCACCGCCCACGGCGGAAACGGCTTCACGAAAAGCCAGATCGAAGGGGTCGACAAGGCGCAGGCCGCCGCAGCCGAAGTTACTTACGGCCCGCGCGGCCGCGCCTATGTTCAACGGGTTGCGGGGCTGGCACAGCACCACGTGCAGATTGGTCCGGAACACGCTCACGCTACTGGCCGCAACGCTCGCCGGTGAACGGAAGCGTACACGCAAACTGAACCTTGCCAGAGCGGTCATGAGCTTCCACCCTCCAGGTATCCGCCTCCGCTGTTAACGTGGTGAAACCGAAATCCCGAAGATCGCGAAAATCCTGAATGGAGGCGCGCTTCACCTCCGCCGCCTTCGCGTCGAATTTCACTTTCGGCGCCAGTTTCGTACCGCTGTTGCCGATGATCAACTGCGTGGCGTGGCCCGATTCCTTCGTGAAGCCAATCATCTCAAATACATGTGTATGCCCGGCTAATAGCAGTTCCACTCCTTGCGGACGTGCGCGGTCCCACGCCGATTCCAGCACCGCATTCAAAATCTGAACGCCCGTCCCGCCCCGTTTGACGCTCCATACGGGCCGGTGCGAAAGCATCCATGCTTCTTTTAAATTCCAGCTTGAGACGGTCCGGAATTGGGCGGTGAACTTGTCCACTTCAAGCGCGAATTGCGCACTGCATGCGGCATCGTTAGGCCGGCAGACTGCGTCAGTGGCTGTCGAATCGTCAATCACCACAAGCGGCAGCTTGCCTGCCCGCACCAGATACGGCTCGGCGAAATCAATGCACTTCAAAGCCGTGCGCGGTTCCAGCAGACTGAACCACCCATCTCCCGCCCGAGCGCAACTTTCGTGGTTGCCGCGCACCACCACCCACGGAGCCGTCTCCAGCAGTTTGCGGGCAGGCTCAAAGAAATCGGCCTCCCACGTTTCGAACGTATCGCCGGAAGGGCCGCCGGGGCAATCTTTCACACCCGTACAGTTTTTTTCACGATACAGATAATCGCCCACATGAATCACTAAGTTCGGTTTCGCGGCCACCGCACTCGCGGCCACCTCTTGAAAGGGCCAGTCATTCGGGCTTGCACAATTTTGAAGATTCCACGTGGCTGCGCCGGTTGCCTGCGTGGGATCGTCACTGCCTTTCTTAACGCGGCATCCGGTGTCGCCAATCACCACCACGCGCGGGCTCTCATCTTTCTTCCACTTCGGCAGCGGAAGAGAAACTCTTCCCACGGTTGCGGCATGAACGGAAGGCGGCACCGCGGTCTCACAGATCAAAGCGGTGAATGCACCCGTGGCATCGCGGCGCTTCATGCGGTGGCTCACGCCGTCAAGGACAATGTTCGGGCATCGCTCGCCTTTGGCTTCAGCGTAGCGGGCCAGAATTCTGTACCCTCGCGCGCTGCTTGTGGGAGGGGCAAGTTCCACCCAGGCATGGGATGCGGCAACGGCACCGAACGCGGTCCACAACAGAATTGCAACAAGCCGCTGGTACATTCCCGTCATTATCGTGGTTCGTGAACAATGCGTGCAATGCCGCGCGTCACCAATGCACCGGCGTAACCGGCTGCCGGTTCAAAACTCCGCACCTGCCACTGTTCCGCCGTCACTAAATCGCGCACCATGGAAAATTCTTCGTCCATGCAGGATACGGTGAAGCTTCCCAGGTCTCTTGAGAGCCCGTCACCAATTGCTTTGATGTAAGCCTCTTTACGCGTCCAGCACCGAAAAAACGCGGCGGGCTTCTCCTGTTCCTCAAAGCAGTGGAGCGCGCTGCATTCAGAAGGCGCGAAGAACCGCCGGGCAATCGCGTTGCAATCAGGCATGGGCCGGATCTGCTCAATATCCAGACCGAGTGGCGCCCCGGATCCAATCGCGCAGGCCCAGAAATCGCCCGAATGCGAAACATTGAATTGCAACTCAGGAAAGTTTTGCAAGCTGGGTTTACCCTTATCGGAGTAAGTAAACTGTAGCTGCGAAGGGGGCACGCCGGACGCCTGCGAAATTAAATGGCGCAGCATGCCACGCCCGTTGCGGAACCGCTCCCGCAGATAGGAAAAGCGGAACCGCGCGGCCCGGTCCTGCTCGTCGGGGGAAAGAAAGCCCGCAAGCAAATCCGGCTGAAACGGCGGCGCGCGCAGATCCGTAACGGTCACGAATACAGCGTCCGATAACTTGTGTTGGTCTTCTATTCCGGCTAGCATCGCATGGTGCGTGCGCTTCTTATTTCCATTCTTAGTCTAGCTATGAGTCTGGCGGCGGATGATATTTCTCTGCTGCCCAAAGAGCATCTGACCGGTTCCGCCGCGGTACCGGCGCATCTGCTCGCTTCCTCGTTAGCCCCGGGCGGCGTCGCGGGAAACTACCAGGATGCGAAAGGGCCCTACCGATTGCTGCTGGCGCGAATGCCCACGAACGATAAGGCTGCGTTCCTGCTCTTAGATGTGAAGAAGCTCATGACAGATGCCCATTACCTGGCGCATATGGGCGGTTATGCGGGCAAGAAGGACGGCAAAGAATTCTACGTTTTCGCGAAAGGACCCTTCCTGGCCGCCATTGAAGGGATGCCGGAGGCGCGGGCGGATATACTGGCCCGGGTCTTCGCAGCCCGGCTTCCGCTGCGTTAAGCCTTCATCGAAGCAGCGGCGGCGGGAAGTTTCCTGATCTCCACGGCACCCACCCGCGCCACGGGAAGGTTGAAAGTGAGCTTGGTTCCATTGCCCGGCGCGGAACGAATCAACATGGTGCCGCCCAGCAGCACAGCTCTTTCGCGCATCCCCAGAATGCCCAAACCCGCATGGCGGGCCGGTGTGTTTTTATCGTTGAGCGAGAAACCAGCTCCATCGTCCTCAATTTGAATACAAAGCATCTGCTCTTTTTGCTCGACAAGGATCTCTATCTTTGTTGGCGAAGCATGCTTTTCACAATTGTTCAGTGCTTCCTGAATCACGCGGAAGACGCAAGTTTTCAAATCGTCCTGCAGATTTTCCTGCAGATGGAGAGATTGAAAACGGCAGTTGATTCCGGTACGGCGGGTGAATTGATCGGTCAGCCACTCCACTGCGGGTTCCAGGCCCAAATCGTCAAGCAAAGGCGGCCTGAGTAGCAGGGAGATGTCATTCACTGTCCGAACCGCTTCTTCCGCAAGCTTGCGGGCGCGCACCAGCCGCTCTTCGCCCCCTGTCAGATTTCCGCTCGCTGCGAAATGCACCTGGTGAATCTCCATCCGCAACGCGGTCAGCGTCTGTCCGATACCATCGTGCAATTCGCGGGATATCTTTCTCCGCTCGTCTTCCTGTATGCGCAACAGCCTGCCGGATAGCTGTTCCAGGCTATCGCGCGCGGTTGCAACGTCGGCCAGTTTCCGGTGGCTTTCCAACTGATAGCTCCGGCGGTAATTCAAATTGCCCGAAGCCATGATCAGACTAATTACGATGACGGCGCCCATCACGATAAACGTGTAAGTCAGATCGCGGTTGCGGTCCTGCGCAAATCTGCTAGTTACGCTGGCGCGCTCCTGCGCCGCGGCGTCCGTAAGAATCTTAAGCGTCTTGAAAACCTGTCCGCGCACCGGTATTACCCTCAAATGAAGATAATCGAAGCCTTGCTCGGATTTCTCCTTCGCCGTAGCCAAGCGGTTTTGATCCAGCATGCCCCAGAATTCGGCAATGTCGCGGTCCATCTGAGCCAGGGTGGAATTCTGCGTAGGCCATGGGGTTAGCGCCATGAATGCCTGCGTGGTGTTTAACTTGGCGCGCCGTAGTTCCTGGTCGTAAACTTCAGCGTTATTCGGGCGGTTATTTAAAAGGTAATCGCGCGTGGATGTGACACCCTGAGTTACATACTTATGGATTTCGCCAAGCTGCTTATCCTTCTCTTCAAGCGCGGAATACTCAGGAGAGATGCGCCAACGGGAAGCCTGGCGGAATTGAGTAGCCAGGATCACAGCCGCAATCAACAAAACTGCGACCACCAGATAAGCAGCGCGTATAAAATTTTCAACGTTCAAAAATGTGCGCTGCCACGCCTCGCGTTCTGCTATAAGATTATGGATCACGACTTACCTATGACTATCAGCTTGAGGAAAGTAAGTGCCGCTGTCAATGCATTTCGGCGCGAATACATAGTTTGCTGTATACGAACTATACAGGCCCCGGGACAGGTACGATAGGCTTCAGAATCCATGCCCATTCGTATACTTCTAGCGGACGACCATACCATTCTGCGCCAAGGCTTGAGGCACATACTTATGCAGACTCCGGATTTCGAGGTAGTGGCTGAGGCCTCTTCCGGAATTGAAGCAATTGAAATGGCTTCGAAGTGCCAGCCCGACGTCGCCATCATGGATATCGCCATGAAAGAACTAAACGGAATTGAAGCCACGCGGCAATTGCTGCGTACCTCTCCCGCCACCGCCGTACTTATCCTTAGCATGTATAGCGATGAGCCGTATGTGATTAAGGCAACTCGCGCGGGAGCACGCGGGTATCTGTTGAAGGATTCAATCGAAGAAGACTTGCTGCAAGCGGTTCGCGTTGTACATTCCGGCCAGCCATTCTTTAGCCCGCTAATTGCCAAAATTCTACTTGAGGGATACGCCCGCGGAATCAACGGAAAACAGGTTGACGATCGCTATGAGTTGCTCACCGCGCGGGAGCGCCAGATCTATCAACTATTGGCCGAAGGGAAAAGCAATAAAGAACTGGCCCACATGTTGGGCTTGAGCGTTCATACCGTGGAAACCCATCGCATTCGCGTCATGGAAAAACTGGATGTCCATAGCGCCGCTGAATTAGTATTGAGCGCGGTTCGGCGTGGCCTTGTCCGCTGAATACCCGCCGCCGCTCTCAATCGCGCTTCCCGCGTGACGTACGCGCTGCGAACGCTGAGATGCCCAATATTCCTTCATGCGCGCAGATACCTTAAGCCGGTCTCCCGCATCCATGAATTTCCGGCCGCGGCGCTTGGCGGGCGCCACTGGGACCGAACCCACAGCCCTACCTGCTCCTAACCGTTCCAGGCAAACGATAGTTTCGTTGATAATGGCCCGTCGCTCAGTGAGAAACTCTATTACCTTTTGGATTTCCATTGTTTTTATATAAAGCGGAATGCCGCTTTCTAATAGAACAATATCTTAAGAATCTCTGTTACGGAATTGTTCTTAATCTTTCTTAGCAGCAAAAAGTACTAGGAACAATAATAGCGGCGATATTCAGGCCAAAAGTTGATTCACTGGATCACCGGAAACGTCCGTTAGCCGGAAGTGCCGTCCCTGGAACTTATACGTCAGGCGTTTATGATCGATGCCCAGGCACTTCAGAACAGTTGCCTGCAAATCATGGACATGAATAGGGTCGCGCACCACGTTGTAGCAGAAATCATCGGTTTCCCCCACAACCAGACCTTTTTTCACGCCTCCACCCGCCGCCCAGACAGAAAAGCAGCGCGGGTGATGATCGCGGCCATAATTCGTATCTGTCAGTTTGCCCTGACAATAAACGGTTCTGCCGAATTCCCCGCCCCACAGCACCAGCGTGTCGTCCAGCAGACCCCGCTGCTTCAAATCTTTTATCAGCGCCGCCGAAGGCTGATCCACGGATTTCGCCTGCAATTCCAGATCGCGCGGCAGATCGCTATGCTGGTCCCACCCGCGCTTGTAAATCTGCACGAAACGAACTCCCCGCTCCGCCAGGCGGCGCGCCAGCAGGCAGGAAGCCGCATAGCTGCCGGGCTTCCGCACATCGGGCCCGTACATTTCCAGGACATGTTCCGGCTCTTTTGATAAATCCATCAATTCTGGAACCGACGTCTGCATCCGGTAAGCCATTTCATACTGTGCGATACGCGTTTCAATTTCCGGATCGCCATAGGTTTCCGCTTCCATGTGATTCAGTTTGGCAACGCTATCCAGAATATTGCGACGCGTTTGTTTGTCAATTCCAGCCGGGTCCGATAGAAAGAGGACCGGGTCGCCCGCGGAACGGAATTTCACGCCTTGATGGTTCGACGGCAAAAAGCCGCTGCTCCACAAACGGGAAAATAGCGGCTGATCGATATTCATGCCGCTTGCCTGGGAAATCAAAACCACAAATGCCGGTAAGTTCGCGTTTTCACTGCCCAGGCCATAACTAATCCAGGAGCCGATACTGGGGCGGCCCGGCTGCTGGCTGCCGGTCTGAATGAAAGTAATTGCCGGATCGTGATTGATTGCATCCGTATTCACGGTGCGGATCAAAGTTATTTCATCCAGAATGCCGCCCGTATGCGGCATCAGTTCGCTTAAGTAAGTGCCGTTCTGCCCATACTGGTTGAACTTATAAATGGACCTCGCCACCGGAAAGGAACTCTGCCCTGACGTCATGCCGGTGATTCGCTGGCCATTACGTATGGAAGAAGGCAACTCAGAACCGTGAAGCTTATCCAGCTTAGGCTTGTAATCGAAAAGATCGATCTGTGACGGTGCTCCGGATTGGTGCAAATAAATGACGCGCTTGGCGGTGGGCGGGAAGTGCGGCAAACCGGGTAGCCCTCCGGTCGGCTTACCCTCCGCGGTTGTCGCCAGCAGATCGGGATTCAACAGCGAGGCAAGCGCCGCACCGCCGATTCCAGCCGCGCCGCGCTGAAAAAAGTGCCGCCGGGTGAGCGATAGTTTTGCGGATTTGAGCGGATCAATTGTTTCCTGCATGGCTTATTCCTTGGTGATGGTCTCGTCCAGGTTCAGAATCGTGCTGGCGACAGTGGTCCACGCCGCAAGTTCCACCGGATCGAGCTTGGTATTGAATGTGGATTCACCCACTTTGAGCAGCTTGGCGGCCTGTTCGGGATTGTGCCGGTAGCCGGAAATTGACCTTTCTTCCAGATCCCGCAAGACCTGCACTTCTTCGGTGGACGGCATACGCGCTGTCGCTAACCGGAAGCCGAAGCGGATGCGCTTGCCGGAATCCGCGCCTCCTTCAAGCAACATTCTCTGCGCCAGCGACCGCGCCGATTCCACATAAGTGGGATCGTTCAGCAGCACCAGCGCTTGCAATGGCGTATTGGTCAGCAGCCGGCGCGAGGTGCACTTCTCGCGATCTGGAGCATCGAAGGTGATCAGCGAAGGCGGCCCGCTGGTGCGCTTCCAGAACGTGTACATGCTGCGGCGGTACAGATCGTCGCCATGGCTTGGTGAATAGTGCTGGGCGGAGTAAACATCGCCGAAAGCGGTGTCTTCCCAAAGCCCCGCGGGCTGGTAGGGGAACACGCTCGGGCCGCCGGTTCGCTCTTTCAGCAAGCCGCTGACAGCAAGCGCATTATCGCGAACCGTTTCAGCAGGCAAACGGAAACGCGGGCCGCGGGCCAAAAGCCTGTTTTCCGGATCGCGCTCCAGCAGTTCCGGCGTCACGCGGGAAGATTGCCGGTACGCGGCGGACATCACCAGCAGCTTCTGCATGCCTTTCACATCCCACCCGGTGCGTACAAATTCAGTGGCAAGCCAATCCAGAAGATCCGGGTTAGAAGGTTGTTCGCCCTGTGACCCAAAGTCTTCCGTAGTCTTCACGAGTCCGGTCCCGAAGTACATCTGCCAGTAGCGATTCACCGTAACGCGGGCAGTGAGCGGATGTGAACCGGAGACCAGCCACTTCGCTAAAGTGAGCCGGTTTGCCGGTTCGCCAGCCGGAAGCGGCGGCAGCATGGCGGGAACGCCGGGCGTGACAATTTCACCGCGGTTCTGATAATCGCCGCGGCCCAGAATCGCAGTCTCGCGCGGCTTCGGCATCTCCGCCATCACCATGGACGTGGGAATCGCCTCGTTCAGATCGGCAATCTCAGTCTTCAGGCGCTTGGTATCGGCCCATGCCTGGCGAAGCGGCTCAGCCGCAACGTAGGTCAAAAAATAGTCGCGAAGGCGAGCATTCTGCTCTTTCACTCTCTTGGTTGGTGCCAGAGCTAATACGGCGCGCGCCGGTTGGTCCGCGGCAAGCGTCAGAATTTCTGCTTCGGGAAGAATGTGGCTGTAAATCCGAAGATCGTCAATCTGGCCTTTAAACGGCTTACCCAATTTCTTATTGCCGATTTCGAGCGGAGCTTTGTTACTGAATGAACCCTGCAGATGATCGTTCAGAATATCGACAGGCTCCAGCGCACCATTTATATAGAGCCTCAACCCGGCGGCGTTCCCGGACCCATCGTAATTAACTGCCACGTGATACCAGGGGCGACCCGAATCGGGATCTTTCGACGAAGTGGGCAGCCGCCGCTTGGTTTGAATCTCAATCGAATCAGAGGGCGTCTGGCCGGCAAGGCGAACCGAAAGCTTCGCGCCACGCAGCAGATTCCCAATCGGAATCGCTTCATCAAAAGAAATCTGATAACCGGAGCGCGTCGCGGGGTCCAGCTTTTGCACAATCGCCATCGGTTCCTTATCGCTGCTGCGGACAAAAAATGCAGTGGAGAATGGCATGGCACGGTCCATTTGCAAAAACGAACCCAATCGCGCGTGCACCTGGCCATCAAATTCGCCGGCCTTGCCCACCATGCCTACCGGATACGTCAGATCGCCTAGCAGGAAACGGCCGTCATGCTCATTGCCGGAAGAATCGGTCAGGCCGCCATCGAAATCATAATGGGCCAGCAGGCCTTCGCGTGACGCTTTTGGAAGACCATCCAGCGCATTCTCAGCCCAAACGGCTTCGGCATCTTTCAGCTTTTTCTCATCCAGAACCAGGGTCCGCGCCGCCAGATCGCGCGTGGCTTGTTCCAAACGCGAAACCTGCGCGGGCGAGGGCAGTTGAATCATCGGCTCCGCGTTCCCTTTCCGGCCGTCTAGTCCTTTCTCCGCAATGTTATTGAAGATCGCGTAGAACTGGTAAAACTCTTTTTGCTTGATGGGATCGTACTTATGATCGTGGCAGCGTGCGCAGCCCATGGTAGTTCCCATCCACACGTTCGATGTCGCTTCCAGCCGGTCAATCACGTATTCGGTCTGATACTCCTCCGGAATCGCGCCGCCTTCAAAGTTGATCATGTGGTTGCGGTTGAACCCGGTCGCAAGTTTCTGTTCCACCGTCGCGCCGGGCAGCATATCGCCCGCAAGCTGTTCGACCGTGAACTGGTCAAAAGGCTGATTGCGGTTGAACGATTGAATCACCCAATCGCGCCAGTGCCACATATCGCGATGGCTATCGATGTGGTAGCCATGGGTATCGGCATAACGGGAAAGATCGAGCCACTGCATGGCCATCCGCTCGCCGTAACGGGGTGAAGCCAGCAGCCGGTCCACCTGCTTTTCATAAGCGTTCGGCGCTTTGTCGGCGCGAAAGGAATCCAGTTCGGCAAGCGTGGGCGGCATGCCGGTCAGATCAAGCGAAACGCGGCGCAGCACAGTGGCGCGGTCGGCTTCCGGCGAAGGCTTCAGATTCTCGCGCTCCAGGCGTGCCAGCAGGAACCGGTCGATTCCGTTAACCGACCAGGCCTTGGCCGCCACTTCAGGAAGTTCCGGCCGCTTCGGCACAATGTAGGCCCAGTGAGCATCCCACTTGGCGCCAGAATCGATCCACTCTTTAAAAAGTGCAATCTGCTTCGGCGTAAGCTGTGTGGCGGAACCGGGCGGCATCCGCATGCCTTTTTTTTCCGTGCTGATGCGATCGTAAAGCTTGCTATGCGCGGAATCACCCGCGATAATTACGCGGAAAGCCCCGCCCTCTTTCTGATCGAGCCTTAGGTTCGCCATCCGACGCTTTCCATCGGGGCCGTGGCAGGTGAAACAGTTGTCCGAAAGAACGGGCCTGATGTCGCGATTGAAATCTAGAGCGGCAACGGCGGGGATAGCGCAGGCGAAGAGTACAAAATAAAGATTGGAACGCAAACTCAGGCTCCTCAAAATAAAGCATCTTTAGTTTATTACAGTCCAGTTCTTCAGGTTGAAGCGGGCACCGGCGTTCCTAAACCGGCAGACGCCAACTGCAGCCACCTTCCGGTAGGCGTGATCTGAGGTCAAGCCAGAAGAATTCGACAACGAATCCTTCTCGATAAAGTCCGCAGCCGTCGAAACTGAATCTCACGGGCAATGGTCCTTCGGCAGGCAGCCCTGGCAATCTTGCAAATCTCAACGGTTCACCTGGCGTTGATCATAACGCTCCGCTTGAAACTAACAAACGGCGGATTGTAGCGGTGCCCCTTTTAGACTTTCGCTGTTTCTCAGAAATAACGGCAGCAAACGGTCCTAATCCTTGCTAGCAGGCGGCGTGTAGGGTTCCACTTTGACGCTAATCCGTTCGCAAAGAATGCAACAGTCCGCACCAAAACAGGCCTCCAATATCAACTGATAGTGGTTCTCTCGCTTAAGCACAGGGGCGCTGCCCAGAACATTTTGACTATTGAAGAACTCAATTCGAGTATTTGTAATCCCGAGCCGATCGCGTGGGAAACCCTGCAGCAGGAATGTCACAATTGCATGCTTGGCAAGGACGTAGTAGCCGCGGTTGTCAATCTCTGGTGTCATCTCAAACGCGTGGATACTCACCTCAGATTCAATTGACCTGTCCAATTTGATCGACAAAACTTCTGAATCGTGAAAATCGGGCCAGTAGCCAAACGAAGCAACCACATCCGCGGCACCTGGTATGTCGGGAGCTTCAACCATGGACTGTTCAATGTACCTCTTGCGAAATTCCCTTCTCCAAAATGTTATATTTTAATATAACTAAGATCCCCATGTATACAACCAATCTGCGCAAGGTAGGCGGCTCGATCATGCTGGCCATCCCTCCCGCTCTACTCGATATCCTGCACTTGCGGCCGGGAGCAAAAGTGGGGCTGGCTGTCCAGAGTGGCCGTCTGATTGTCGAACCGCAGCAGAAGCCCCGCTATACTCTTGCCGAGTTGCTCGCCAAATGCAATCCCAAGGCTCCCCGTAGCAAGAAAGAGCGCGAATGGCTCCATGACAAGCCGGCCGGAGCCGAACTCATCTGATGAAGCGCGGCGAAATCTGGCTGGTCGGGCTTGATCCCACCGAAGGGCACCCGCAAAAGAGATGTCACCCGGTCCTGATCGTTTCGCCAGAGGTGTTCAATCGGGTGACGAAAATGCCCGTGGTTCTCCCCATCACAAGCGGCGGCAATTTCGCGCGGACGGCGGGGTTTGCTGTGCCTCTGACAGGATCACGAACTAAAACGACAGGCATTGTCCGCTGCGACCAGCCCCGTGCGCTCAATCTCGGCGCGCGCAAGGGCAAGAAGCTGGAAAGTGTTTCGGACGAGATTATGGATGAAGTGCTGGCAAAGCTGATGCCGATTTTTGAGTAAACTGCTGGTGATATCGATCAATCGGCGATCAGTTTCCCTGCAAGCAACGGCAAAAAGGCCAGGATTACCCTGTCTCTTTTCCTGCTCTCACTCGCCGAAGCCTGTGGTCCTCGCGCGGTGGCGGTTTATCCTCTCCGGGTTAGTTATGAAACACAGCGGGTAAAAAGAAAAACGCCCGGAACCGTGAGGCTCCGGGCGTGTGAAAACGACAAAGGATGGAGAGGTTAGACCTTGCGTCGCTTGAAACTGAAGAAACCCACGCCCAGGAGTCCGGCGCCGAGGCTCAGCATGGTGGTGGGCTCAGGAACAGCCGAGGGAACAGAGACCAAACCAACGTTACCGGTGGGGGTATCATTAGCGCCGGTGCCCGGCGCAAACTTGCTCGCCTGACCATCGAAGCTGGCAAGACGGGCAAAGCTGAACGGCGAGGTCACTGTAAAGGTTCCGAGCGCTGAGTTCGCACCGATTGTGGTGCCAGCATTGGCGGTAAACCGGATGTTCAGCGAATTGGGGTCGTCGATGGGGCCGGTCTGGAACGCCGCGGTATTGGTTAGGGCAGTGGTAAAAGTGAAACCCGAGTTGAGCAGACCGGTCGAAGAGATCGATCCAATGATGGTACCGAAATCGTATACGGTGCCGAAAGCCTGATTAGTAGCGTCGATCTGCTGATCGGCAGTCAAATCCGCGCGATAGGTGAATGTGCTATTAGTTTTGGACACCAGAGAGGTGATAATACTTGCCTCTGCTTGATGGGC
>JAYTGM010000207.1:0-15118 GCA_043733425.1 Terriglobia bacterium | reverse complement strand
CCGGGCAGTTGGCAATTCTCGATAAATGGTCTGAACACTATCGCGAAGCGCTTCAGTTCTCAAGCGTTCGTGAGCGTTTAGAAGCCGGAATTCCGCCCATCCTCGCGGCATTCGCTGAAGTGGTTCTTAACTGCCGCATCCCTCACGAGCACTATCATTCGTTCCTCGATGCCATGCGGATTGACGCAGTTCCCCAGCCCTTCGCCACTCTGGACGATCTGACCGACCGCTACGTGTACGGCAGCGCGATTGTGGTGGGGTACTTTCTGGCTTACGTCTATGGTGCCAGTAAGCCGTCTGAGTTCGAGCGGGTTTTGCGTGCTTCGCGAGCACTCGGAATCGCTCTCCAGTTGACGAACTTTCTGCGCGATGTGGGCGAAGACCAGCGCCGCGGGCGTGTGTATCTGCCACTGGACCTGTTACGCCGCGAGGGCATCCAGCACCTGAATTTAGCTGACAGCACCCAACTGCCGGGGCTCAGGAACGTGCTTGCCGCGGTATCCGCCCATGCAGAAGAAGAGTACAGTGCCGCGGAACGGGATCTGGACGCCTTTGCGCCAGATTGCCGCGCCGCCATTCAAGCCTGCATCGATGTCTATCGGCTGCTGAACCGCCGCATTGGTCGCAGCGCCGAAGGCATACGGCATCGGGAAAGCGTTCCCATGCGGGAAAAGTTTGAAGCTTTGCCGCCCAGCAAATATTGGCGCTTGCCTTTTGCTTACATAGGGGCTCTGTGAAGAAAGCTTGCATCATCGGTGCCGGCCTGGGCGGCTTAAGCACAGCGATTCATCTGCGCAATGCGGGCTATGCCGTGACGGTTTTTGAAGCGAACGCGACCGTGGGCGGGCGTGCCAATCAGATTTCACGCGATGGTTTTCTCTTCGATACCGGTCCTTCTCTAGTCAACTATCCGTGGGTCTTTGAAGAGCTCTTCGCCAGCGCGGGCCGCAAGCTTGCCGATTATGTAACGCTGCTGCCGGTCGACCCCACGGTTCAGTTCCGCTGGCCCGACAAAACTGTCTTCACTCTTTCCAGTGACATGAAACGGCTGCTGGCCGAATGTGAACGCATTGAGCCAAGTTCAAGCCCCGCCGCGCTTCGTTATCTGCGGGATGCGGGCCAGAAGTACACCGTTTCGTTCGACAAGCTGGTCACGCGGAACGAAGACAATCCCCTTCGCTGGATTGGCAAGTTGAGCCCTGCGGAAATGTGGAACTCCGGTGTGTGGCGCTCGCTCGATAGTGAACTCGGCCGCTTTTTCCAGAGCCGTTACATTCGTGAGGCGCTCGGCTCTTACGGTATGTATCTTGGTGGCTCCCCGTATCAGTTGCCGGGGTTGTTTTCCATTCTTGCCTACGGCGAGTTGGCTTACGGGTTGTGGCTGCCGAAAGGCGGCGTGTATGGCTTGGTGCAGGGCATGGACCGTCTGGCGCAGGAATTGGGGTGCACCGTTCATACCGATTGCCCCGTAGACCGAATCGTTGTCGAAAACGGCCGCGCCGTAGGCGTGAAATTGAGGTGGGGCGGGGAAGCGCGCTTCGACGTTGTGGTATCGAACGTAGACTTGCCATCAACTGAGCAGCACCTGCTCGGAATCGAAAAGCCGGCTTCGAAACAGCCTGCGATGACTCCTGGGGTACTGACTTTCTATTGGGGCGTGCGCGGTGTGCCGGAAGGGATGGGACATCACACCATTTTTCTTCCCGAAGATAATCGCGCCACCTTCACGCAACTGTTCACTCAGCGCCGCCTGCCGGACGATCTGCCGTTTTACGTGAGCATTCCTTCGGCCACCGACCCTAATTTAGCGCCCGCGGGCACCAGTTGTATTTTTGTGCTGGTCCCCACTCCCTTGTTGAGTGACATGCCAGGAGCGGATTGGGCCTTGGTGACCAGCCAGGTGCGCAAGCAGATCTTTGAGCGCCTGCAGCGGGAAGGAATTAAATTCGCTGAAACCGACATTCTTTTTGAAGAAGCATGGACACCGGAAGAATGGGCCCGCCGCTACAACCTGCATGACGGCTCAGCGTTCGGTGCCGCGCATACGCTCTTTCAAATGGGGCCTTTTCGCGCTCGCAATTATTCCCGTGAGTTCAAGAACCTGTATTATGTGGGAGCAAGCACGACGCCCGGAACAGGAATGCCCATGGTGGTGCTGGGCGGAAAGATGACTGCGGAAAGGATTCTTTCTCATGCACATTGAGCGCTACGGCACGGGCCGGCGAACTTTTGTAGGGCTGCATGGTTGGAGCGGTGACCAAAGCACATTTGAGCCGGTCACCAGAAACTTACCGCCAGACGTGAGCTTCTTCAGTTTCGATCTTCCCGGCTGCGGCAGATCACCAGGTCCGCGCCACTGGACGGTCGGCTCCATTGCCGATGAGATAGCGAAAGCCGTGTTGACCATCCCCGGCCCCATCACTCTGGTGGGCAATTGTAGCGGCGGCCTGCTGGGGCTTGAAGCCGCGCAGCGCCTGGGAAGCCGCGTTGAGCGCATGGTGTTGATTGATTTGTTCGCGGTGTGCCCCTGGTATTTTCGCGTGTTCCTTTCGCGCCCCATTGGGCCACTCGCATACGCCACCACCTTCCAAAATCCGCTGGGCCGCTGGTTTACGAATCTCTCTCTCCGGGCAAAGCGGGCTCCCGGCAGCAATTTGACTGTCGACTTCGCAAAAGCGGATCACGTAACCACGTACAAATATCTTCAGATCTTTGAAAATTTGCCCGCTCCGGAAAGCTTCGAAGGGCTCACTCAGCCGGTGGATTTGCTTTACGGAGAAAAAACCTTTCAGGCGATCCGCAAATCTGTTGCGCGCTGGCAGGCTGTTTGGCCGCAAGCAACGGCCACTTGTCTCGCGGGAGCCGGGCATTTACCCATTCAGGAAGCGACGAAACAGCTTGAAGGTATTCTGTATAAGGACAAAGGATGCCAACATGTGAATATGATGAGCCGCTTGGAGGCACATGTCGGGTAGTTGTATCAGCCATCGCGAACTCATTGAAAGTGGGCTTGAGCGCTTTCTACCCACGGGCCGCCTGCTGGGCGCGAATCGGTTGAACGAAGCTGTGCGCTACTCCCTTTTTCCGGGTGGCAAGCGCATGCGGCCCCTGCTCGCCTTGATGGGGGCGGAAGTTGCTGAATGCTGTGCCGAAAAAGCTTTACCCGCTGCCTGCGCAACTGAGTTCCTGCATGCCAGTTCTCTTATTTTTGACGATCTGCCCGCCATGGATGATGCGGATGTGCGTCGCGGCCGCTCGGCTTTGCATCTGTGCTTCGGCGAAGATACCGCGTTGCTCACGGCGCTGGCTTTGCTGAATCAGGCTTACTTGTTATTTGGAAGCACTCCTGCATTGCTTTGCGAAGCCGTGGAGTGCATCGGCGTGAACGGAATGATTGGCGGCCAGGCGGCAGACCTGCAGATCCGGGCCGCGGGCAGAGCCAGTGAATGCGGGCGCGAAAGCCGCAACCGGAAAACCACATCGCTCATGCGCCTTACTTTGACGGCGGGTGCCATGGCCGCGGGCGCGGCGGAAAAAGACATCCGCGCGCTTGCTCATTGTGGCGAATGCCTTGGCGAAGCGTATCAGACCTATGACGATCTGCTGGATGAATTCGGCATTTGTGAACAAACCGGCAAAACGGCAAGGCAGGATGCGCGCCATCATCGCGCCAGCCATGTGGCGGAGTTTGGAATCGAAGCCAGCCGCCAGCATGTCTACCAACTGACCGATCAGGCGAAAGATTGTTTGCGGTCACATTTCGGAGAGACAAGAGCGGTCTTCGTTTTGCTATCCGCCATCGACCAAGTGATGAGCCACTCCGCCAGCGCCGCCGCCATGGTTAGCGCGTGATTCTCGCGGCGGCACTCTTCTTTTTGACCGTGGCATTTGTGAACGCGCTCTTTTGGCCCCGCGTCCGTAAGGCAGGCCACATGGCCCCGGGCGGCTTATCCGTTCTGATTCCCGCGCGGAATGAAGAACGCAACGTGGGTGAGTGTCTGCGGACAATCTTAGAACAAGGCTCCGTCGTAAATGAGGTGCTGGTTTATGATGACCATTCGACAGATTCCACTGCGTCGATTGCCGCTGCGACCGGTGATCCGCGTGTGAAGTTGCTGGCGCCCGCCGAATTGCCCCCGGGCTGGTATGGCAAGACGTTCGCCTGTGCCAGGCTTGCCGAAAATGCCACCCATCGCTGGCTATTGTTCCTTGATGCTGACGTTCGCCTGGAGCCCGGTGCATGTGCGCGGATGCTCTCTGAAATACAGGCACGCCGCCTTACCTTTCTTTCCTGCTGGCCCCGGTTTGAAATGTTAACGTGGCCGGAGCGGCTCATGATGCCGATGCTCAATTTTGTTGTCTTCTCAATATTCCCAGGGCCGCTTTCTCTTTGGCGCGGTGATCCGTCTTTGGGTCTGGCTCACGGAGCGTGCATGATGATGGAATGCGATGCCTATGCGCGTGTGGGCGGGCATGCCGCTGTGCGTGCAGAAATCTTTGAAGATACCCGCATGGCGCAACTGTGGCGGAAGGCTGGTGAACGCGGCCTCTGTCTGGACGGAAGCTCAGTGTTGCGCGTCAGGATGTATGCCTCGCTGTTCGAAATTCGCCAGGGCTTTACGAAAAATTTCTATCTGGCTTTCCACCATCCGCTGAATTTCTGGATTTTTCTGCTGCTTCATTTCTGCGTGTTTCTCTTGCCGTTCCTTTGGTGGAATTGGCGGGCCGTGGCAGTAGTGCTGGCCACCCGTGCCATTCTTGCCTGGCGTTTCGGACAGGGCTGGTGGAGCGTGGTGGCGCACCCTCTTGCGGAAGTGATGGTGCTGGCGATTGCAATTGGATCGTGGCGGGCATCACGCAGCCCCGCGGGCGTCGCTTGGAAGGGCAGGCATTACCCTTTTTCGCGCGCATGAAACACGTTGTGGTGGTCGGGGGCGGCCTGGGCGGGTTAGCCGCCGCGCTCAGGCTCAGGGCGCGCGGTTTCGCTGTCACTGTTTTTGAAGCGGGCCCAACGTTTGGCGGCAAGATGAATCGCTGGACTTCCGCCGGCTTCATCTTCGATACCGGCCCTTCTCTCATCACCATGCCATGGGTGTTTCAAGACCTTTTCCGCGTCGCGGGAAGCCGCATGGAAGATCATGTAGAGCTGCTGCCGCTGCATCCGCTTTCGGAGTACGTGTATGACGATGGAACCCGCTTTACGTACACCTCTGAATTACCGGATTGGCTTCGAACCGTTAAGCAACTGGAGCCGCGCGACGTAAGCGGCTTCCTGCGCTTTCAGCAGCTAGGCGCACAACTGTTTGAGGTTTCAAAGCGCACCTTCCTGAAACATTCACCCGCAGAGCGGCCTGGCTTGGAAGCGCTATCCTCGTTGCGGCACATGCCATGGCGCTATGGTTGGGGCAATTACCACAAGACGGTAGCCTCCCACTTTCGCAGTCCTTATCTGCAGCAACTGTATGACCGGTATCCCACCTACGTGGGCTCTTCACCCTTTCAGGCGCCCGCAACTCTAGCTCTCATTCCGTATCTGGAGTACGCCTTCGGGGGCTACGCTGTGCGCGGCGGCTTGTATACCATTGCCGATTCCCTGGTTCAGCTTTGCCGCAAGAACGGAGTTACGTTGTGCGTGAACTCGCCGGTGGCAAAGATTGAGACAACGGCAGGTGCCGCGACGGGTGTCGTACTGACAGATGGCCGGCGCTCTTCCGCCGATATCGTCGTGATGAACGGCGATTCGCTCCGGCTGCCTGAGATGCTGGGCAATGCGTCCCAAAAAGACGCGCGCTCCATGTCGGGGTTTGTCATGTTGGTGGGCATCAATCGTTCACTTCCGCAAATTGCCCAACACACCATTTTCTTCTCGGCCGATTACAGGCGGGAGTTCACTGAGATCTTTGATCAGCAGCGGTTTCCGGAAGATCCCACGGTATACGTCAATGCCGCCAGCCGCGCCGACCGCAGATTGGTGCCAGGGGAAGGCGAGACGCTGTTCATCATGGCAAACTCGCCCGCCCTTGGCGCAAAGTGGGACGCTGCACAGACTGCTGTTGCACGTTCGCGCGTGCTGGCGAGGCTGAAGCGCGGAGGATTTCCAGAGATCGCCAGCGCAACCGTAGTTGAGGACACCTGGACACCGCAGCGCATTGAGGAGCGCTATCTGATGCCGGGCGGAGCCATCTATGGAACCGATTCGCACGGGTGGAACAATGCATTTTTCCGCCCGCGCAATCAGGATGCGGCTGTGCGCAATCTTTATCGCGTTGGAGGCAGCACTCATCCGGGCGGCGGCACTCCCACCGTGCTGCTCTCTGCTGAAATTACATGCCGGCTAATTCATTAGCCCGTCTGCTCTGGGCAACTTACCTGTTCCTGTGGCTCGGCGGCGTGGGTAGCCATGCGATCACCGGCGGTACGCCCGCCAACATGGCTTGGGCGGCTCCGGTCTTTCTTGCGCTTGCCGCTGCGATTGCCGCGCGCAGTGAATGGCCCAGATGGAGGCCTATCGCGATAGCGGCTAGCATTGGTTTCATCGCGGAGGCAATCGGAGTGGCAACCGGCTATCCGTTTGGGCTTTATGAATACACATCGGTTTTGGCTCCCACTCTGCTGGGCGTGCCTCTTGTGGTTGCCGGTGCGTGGATGGTTCTGTTTGTCTATGTGCGGCAGATGCGGTTGGGGCTAATCTGGAGCGCGGCGGCCATGGCTGTATTGGACCTGGTCATCGATCCTCTTGCAGCCAACTTTCTTAGCTATTGGAAATGGCAACAGGGCGGACCTTACTACGGCGTGCCTCTTTTGAATTTCGTCGGTTGGTTTTTGGTTGCGCTGCTAATTTTTTGGTTAACGGGAAAACGGAATGCCTTGAACAGGCAAGCCGTTTGGCTTGGCACGTCGATCCTGTTATTTTTCTCAGCGATCGCGCTTGTGCACGGCTACTTTTTTCCGGCGGCTTTAGGTGCGGGGCTTTCCGCTTTGGGGTACTTCAGATCCATGCGTTCCAGCGAATCGACAATGATCTGAGAAATCGCAAGATTCCGAAACCACTTCCGGTTTGACGGAATTACGAACCAGGGCGCGTTCGGCTCGCTGCAATTTGCGAGTGCATCCTGATAGGCGGCCTGATAATCGTCCCAGTAATTACGCTCCGCTTCGTCGGATGGTGATGACTTCCAATTCTTATCCGGGTCAGCGTGGCGGGCATCGAAACGTTTCTTCTGTTCGTCTTTGCCCATGTGTAGAAAGAACTTCAGAATGGTGGTTCCATTCGCAGCCAGCATGCTTTCAAATTGATTGATCTGTTCATACCGCCCCTGCCAGACATCTTTTTCCACAAGGTTGTGAACGCGCACTACCAGCACATCTTCGTAGTGCGAACGGTTGAAGATTCCAATCATGCCGCGGGCGGGCACAGCTTGGTGAATGCGCCACAGAAAATCGTGATCCAACTCATGCTGCGTCGGCTGTTTAAACGGCGTTACGTTGCAGCCCTGCGGGTTTACACCGCTCATTACATGTTGGATGGTGCCATCCTTTCCAGCCGCATCCATACCCTGCAGGATAATCAGAAGCGCGCGCTTGTGCTCCGCATAGAGCACCTGCTGCAAATGATCCAGCCGGTCCACCAGCTTTAACATTTCTTCGGCCGCATCGCTCTTGTGCTTCACATGCGCCGTATCGTCAGGATCGCGCTTGGAAAGCTTGAATGCCTTGCCGCCTTTTACTGAAAAGCGATCTGTCAAATTCACTCGGAAACCTCGTAGGTCTTGGCGGGCTTGTTCTGCAAATAGATGTCGAACCAACTCACAATGTGATCCAGCCGCTCAATGCGATGTTTTGGCTTGCCGGATCGCGAGAGCTCATGAGATTCGCCCGGGAACTGCACCATCACAACCGGCTTTTTCAAATACTTCAGCGCCCGGAACAGTTGCTCCCCTCCCGCGCTGGGCGGAGTGCGGTAATCCTCGCCGCCTTCGATTAGCATGAGCGGCGTGTTCATCTGTTTCACAAACGTAATCGGCGATCGCGCTTTGAAATCCGCCTCCTCATCGAAGGGAGCGCCCCGGAACCAGGTGGGCCTGAACTGAGTGAAGTCTGCCGTGTACCACCAGTCTGACCAGTTCGCGATGGATCGCATACTGACCGCCGCTTTGAAACGATTGGTGTGCCCGATGATCCAGTTCGTCAGCACGCCGCCGCCGGAGCCGCCGGTTACGCCGAGCCTGTCGGGATCGGCCCATCCCTTCGCCACCACGGCATCCACGCAGGCCATCAGATCTTTGTAATCGTCGCCGGGATACTTGTATTGAATGACGTTGCCGAACTCCTGCCCAAAGCTGGTGCTGCCGCGCGGGTTGGGATAGATGACAACGTAGCCCCTCGCCGCCAGCCATTCCATTTCGTGGAAAAAGTTGAAGCCGTAGGTGGCATGCGGGCCTCCATGGATGTTCAGAATTGCCGGATATTTCTTCGTGGAATCGAACTGCGGTGGTTTCTGGACCAGCGTCTGGATCATGCGTCCATCGAAGCTCTTCACCCAAAGTTCTTCAGGCGCTGGCAGGTCCAACTGGCTGAAGAGTTCAGAGTTCACATCTGTCAGCCGCACTGGTTTCTTTGATTTGCCGTCCAACAGGTATAAATCACCCACCGTCGTCGTGGTGGAGATCGCAAGTACGGTACGCGCTTGATCGGGCGTGGAATTGTAGCTGTAAACATCCCAATCGCCTTCCGTAAGCGGTTCCACTTTGCCGGAACGCATGTCGATTTTCTTGAGATTGCCGCGGCCTTTCTCAGCGGAACTCACGAAGATGGAGCGGCCGTCTTTGCTCCAGTAGGGCAGGGAAGGCGCGGCGGCCCGTGGCGGGGCCTGATCGCCGCCAATCCCTCCGCCTATATCGAAATCGTAATCGGAGGTGAGGTTCTGAGCTTTCGAACCAGGTTCCAGTGCTGTCACCCAAAGATCGGGCTGGCTGTAAGATTTGATGGGTTCGCCATTCAGCGCTCCGATAAACGCCATATGCTTGCCATCAGGGCTCAGCGACATGGCGCGCGTACCACCGTCCACGCTTACCAGCTTTCGCAACTCACCGCCGGCTGCGGGCACTGAATAGATATCGCTGTGCGGCGCGTCGTAATAAGCTTCCGCAACGCGGTCGGAACTGAAATACAGTTGCCGTCCATCGCTAGACCAAAGAACAGAAGCTTCTTCGAACTTATCGTCCGTTATCTGCTTGGCTGTGGGAGGCGTGCCAAGCACGGCGGGTACGGATACTGTCCAGATGTGGCTCACGCGTTCGTAATCCACGTAGCCAGTCCCGTTCGAACGGTATACCGCGCGGTTGATCACCCTCACATCGCTTTTGTCCTCATCCTTCTTTTTATCTACGGGCTTGGAATCGGAACTGGAAAGGAAAGCGATGGTATGCCCATCGGGGGACCATACAGGGTTCGACGCGCCCTTGGCCAAACTGGTGAGCGCGCGCGGTTCGCCGCCTCGCATGTCAAGAAGGTAAATTTGAGCGGGGTCCTTCTCGCCCGCCCGCGCGAAAGCAAGGGTGAATCCATCGGGTGACCAACGTGGTGCTGAGTCGCGTGGACCTGCAGTGATCTGCCGTGCTGAACCGCCAGCGACAGGCACCATCCACAGGGCGGTTGCGTAACCATCGCGTTTTTCATGTACGGTAACCAGCGTGTAAGCCACCTGTGAACCATCGGGTGAAATTCTGGGATCGGCTACCCACTTGAATGCGTAAAGGTCTGTTTCGGCAATCGGCCGTTTTGCCCCGGTGAGGGAGAGTGCAAGCGCAAGCAAGAGCGCGATTTGGCGCATATTGTCTAACAGTATAAGGTTACTTTTTCTCTAGGTGCTGCTGAATGTTGCGGAGCGTTGTGTCAATTGCTTCCAAAATCTGCTCATCGCGCTCCGTAGGTTTATCGGATGGGGTGGAATGCGAATAGGACAACGTTAGGGCGACTTCGGAGAAACTGGTTTCCACATCACCCGGCTGAACGGTGAGCGACCCGGAGTAGCCTTGCGGACCATCCGCATCCCATTCCATCGTCCGCAGCTTGGCGTCCGTTTTATAATTCCCTTCGGCGGTGTAGTTATGGCCTTGCGCCTCACCGTGCAAACGGACGCGGCCTTCACCGATAGATTCAGCCTGATGCACGGTAGGCAGGTAATGAGGGAAGTTTGCGAGATTCGAAATATAGGCAAAAACGGCATCGGCAGGCACGGAAATATCCAGAAGGCGAGTGTACTCAGACATGGGACAATTATGGCAGTAGAAGAGTGGCGTCACTGGAAGCAAGAATGCTTGAACTTTAAGTGAGGCGGAATCCGTCTTAGTAAATGAGGACCTTATGAGCATTCTGGACAAACTGTTCGGCCACGAAGAGCAACCCCAACGGCAACAGGCACCGCAGCAGCCGTATTACCCTCCGCAACAGCAGCAGGTGCCGCCAGCGCAATCCGCGGATCAGCAGGCTATAGCGCGGTATCAGTACATGTTGAGAACCGCGCCTCCGGAAACAATCGAGCAGGCGCATCAGGAAGCCTTCGCACAGCTTTCACCGGAACAACGGCGGCAGGTGTTACAGCAATTGACCAATGCGGTTCCCCTGTCAGAGCGGCCCCCCGCGTCTGCCGCCGATGACCCGCAGGCTTTGGCGCGTGCGGCCACGCGTGCCGAAGTCAGGCAGCCAGGTACGCTTGAGCGCTTATTCGGCTCCACTGGCGCGTCAGGTGCCGCGGGTGCCACGGGCGGCGGCATGGGTTTCGGGGGCACTTTGCTCACGGGCCTAGCTGGTGCTTTTGTGGGAACCGCTATTGCCGATCACTTCTTTCGCGGGCCCATGGGCTCCGGATTTATGGGCGGCGGGGGCTCTGGCGGAGGTTACGGCGGCGGCACGGTGGTCAACGAGACTGTAAACAATTACGGCTCTGACAGCGATGACGATAACTCTAACGACGATTCCGACAAGAACAATTCAGACGACGACAGCGGCGACGCAAGTAACGATGACTCTAGTTTCGACGACAGCGACTCCGGAGGCAGCGTCGACGTCTAGACCGTTATATGATCGTTGGCATGCCCATCGATCGTAGAGGATTTTTACTGAGTGCGGCAAGCGCCGCCGCCGCAACTCAGAGTTCTTTTGCAGCTACCATGCTGCCGGCCAAAGACACTGCGAATATCAAGCTGAGTGTCGCGACGTATTCGTTCCGCAAGCTCTCGCGCGAAGCCGCAATCCAGAACATTAAAAATCTGAACGTCAAGTATTGCGATATCAAGGAATTCCATCTCCCCTATAAAGATTCGAAAGAGCAGTTGCAAATGGGCCGGAAGATGTTCGATGACGCTGGGTTGACAGTAGTCGGCGGCGGCAACATCACCATGAACTCCGAAGAGGAACCGAAGCTGCGTGCCATGTTCGATTACGCAAAAGCCTGCAGTTTCCCGATGATGATCATCGCGCCCACGCGCACCAATATGGGCACGATTGAGAAGCTGGTAAAGGAATACAACATCAAGGTCGCGATTCACAATCACGGCCCTGAGGATAAGATTTATCCGTCTCCCCAAAGCGTACTCGAAGTTATTAAAGGCATGGATCCGCGCGTGGGGCTTTGCATCGATATCGGCCACACCGTGCGCGCGGGCAAGGACGTGGTGGAATCAATCGCGGAAGCCGGTCCGCGTGTGCACGAATTGCATATGAAAGACCTGACCGATTTCACCGATAAGAATAGCCAGGTGCCGGTAGGGGATGGCAAAATGCCCATCGCGGCGATTTTTCGGCAACTGCAGAAAATCAACTACAAGGGCGTGTGTTCTCTCGAATACGAGATCGATGCCGATAATCCGATGCCGGGCATGCAGAAATCGTTTGCCTACATGCGGGGTGTTGTCGCGGGAATACAGGGTTGATCCAAATCGGCGCGGTCCGCGAGGAGGCGTTAACCGTTGATGAGCGGACCGCAATCAGCTTCCTGGGCTTGGCCAGCGGGCGCGTGCTTGCCACACCCCAGATGATTCAGCACATGGAGATAACCAGCCGGAATCTGCTGAAACTGATGCTGGACGAAGGCTACGATTCGGTGGGAACCGTCGTTTCAGTGAAACACTTGGGGGCGACGCCGATCGGTATGGACGTCGTGTTCCGCAGCGAAATTCTATCCGTCGACGATCGCCGAGTCACCTTCAAGGTGACGGCGCGGGATTCGCAGGAAACCGTCGGCGAGGGAACGCACGAGCGCTTCATCGTGCACGTGGGGCGATTTGCGGCCAAGATGGAATCAAAGCTTGCGGGCAAAGATCGCGTAGTCTAAACCGCCGAAGAAGCGGTCCCGCACTTCACTGGGTAGCTGATTCAGTTCCGGCCAGGAATCAGCCGCGGGGAAGCGTTTCACCACTTCAATGGCACCCATGCCGGATTCTTCCAGGTAGAAGGCTAGCAAGGGATACGGCACCGGGCGCGTGTGGGTGGGATCCAGGTAGAAATGAGTGGCGAAGATGGCCAGGCATTCGGGGTTAGGCGTTTCAAATACCAGCAAGGCGTTGCGTTCCAGCTTTCCGGCACACAATTGGACCAGTTCCGGAACCCGAGCTGGCGGCAGGTGTTCCACCACCTGGGCGCAAAAGATTCCCGCAAGCGAGTGGTCGGGCTGATCTGCCAGCCACGTGAAGATATCGTGTTGTTCGGCGTTTAAAAAACGCGCGTTGCATGCGGCTATGGATTCGGCACTGGCGTCTATGCCGCGGGCGGAGATTCCGGCTTCGCGCATGACCTCCAGAAATTCACCGTTGCCACAGCCCAGATCAATCACCTCGCGGGCTCCGCGAAAGCGCTCCACGTAGAACTGCTGCCCAGCTCTGACGTGTTCCGCTGAACCACGAAAGCGGGTCGCGAACGCCGGATAATCCATGGGGAGTTCCGGTGCCGGTACAGGCGCGGAGGAGGCCACTATGCCGCGTTGGCGCACAGTTCGTAATTCAAAGTGGATGATGCGTTCAAATTCCAGGCGAATGCGCTCCAGATCCTGCCAGAGCTGCTGCTGAATTTTCTGGCCATTCAGATCAAGCGCGTGAGAGAAATCCCGGTGCTGGGCCTGTAGCACTTCCCGCTCGTGCGTTTCGGCTGCCAAGGCGCGCCGCTCGGTAACCGCGGTCAGCGCGTCTAACCGGATCTGTGTATCCCGAACCTGAAGATCCCACTTTGCCGGCAGCGGTGCCACCTGCTGGCGCAGAGAGTGGGCGTCGGCGGTGATCTGGTTCGCGCGGGAATGCAGTTCGGCAAGGGCCGGTTCCGCTGCATGTCGGTCCTGTTCCATGCGTTCGCCAATCTGGATGCCCAGCGAGACCAGGGAGCGATTCAGATCGTTCACCGCTTCCATCAAAGTTTCTACGCAGGTGATCACGCTCTGATTGAAGACCACCTGATCTCGTACAAACCAGTTCAGCCCGCGCGAAACAGTGCGCTTCGTAAACTGAATCGCGTTGTTAGCCAAGCCACCCCGGCGCGGATTGACGGCTCCGATCGCAGCGGCCTTTCCCTGAGCGGCATCGCGCGCGTGGACTACGGGCATCAAATCCGCAAGTGGAACAGAAATCGCCTCCCCGACCGCGGCTGAAGTTTCCGGATACCGGGTACGTACGCGGTCGCGAATACCCTGGACTAACTCGCGAAGTTCTTCAAGCTTCTGGTCGTCACTTGGCACGTTTGTTCTTGGACCATGTGGCAGTGATATTCGAATGAAGCCCGCCGCGTGAACTAAATTCCCCTACCAACTGCGCGTGCTTCGGTTTGCACGCCCGCACGACATCATCAAGGAAGCGGTTCACCACGTTTTCATAAAATATGCCCAGGTTCCTATACGCCAGGGCATACATCTTGAGCGACTTCAATTCCAGGCACTCTTTGTCCGGGATGTAAGTCAGCGTGAGCACGCCGAAATCCGGCAATCCGGTCTTAGGGCAGATGGACGTGAACTCGTCCACAACCACTTCTATCTCGTAGCCGGAATACTGATTCGGCCAAGTCTCAATTTCAGGCAGCGGCGTGCTAATGCCGGCAGCTGCGTGTTCCTCTGTGTAAGCTTTTTTTTTCTTCATGACAATTCGTTCGAGAGCGCTTCAAGGAACAGGCCCACGTCGGTGACTACGCCCACTGCATGGCCGGTGCCCCTATCGCTAACTTTAGTAGCCACAGCGGGGTTGATATCGACGCACACGATTTTGACCCAGCTAGGCAGCATGTTGCCGGTCGCAATCGAGTGGAGCATGGAACCCAGGCACAGCACGATGCCAGCACCTTTCAAGTGCTTCGCGTAAGCATCTTGCGCGGCGTTCATATCGGTGATGGTATCGGGAAGCGGGCCATCATCGCGCAGGCTTCCGGCCAGCACAAAGGGTACACCGTGCTTGACGCACTCGAACAGAATGCCGGATTTGAGCCGCCCCTGTTCCACCGCGCCGCGGATACCGCCGCAATGGTTAATAGTGTTGATGGCGCGCATATGATTGCGGTGGCCGTGTTCTTCCTGGCGGCCATCGGCCATGCGGATTCCCAGTGAAGTTCCCAGCAGCGCCGATTCCGCATCGTGCACGCCAAGAGCATTTCCGCTCAGGAGGGCATCAATGTAGCCGCCGCGGATCAGCTTTGAAAGGCCGCGCGCGCCGCCAGTATGCACGCAAACCGGGCCCGCGACAACAATGATTTTGAACCCTTGATCGCGCATTTTGCGCATCAGCGTGGCGGTCTGGCGGACGGCGGTTTCCACCTGGCGCTCTGAGGAAATATCGTTCGACATGAAAGAGAACGAAGAGCGGTCGCGTTCCTTGGCTTCCGGAATTACGCGGATTCCACGCATTCCTACCACAATCTGGTCACCCGCGACAATATCGCGCAGGCGGCGGCACTCGGTTTGTCCGTCTTTCACAACAACAAGCGCGTCCATGCGCTGGTTCGCTACATCGATCCACTTATTTTCCAAACGAACCTGAGTGCGATGGTTGGTGGTGGAATAGAAATCTTCCGGCGCGCAGGTGGCGCGCTCCACTGTCCGCAATTGTGCATCGCCGGAATCAACAGGGGAACAACCGAGAGCCAGAAG